>NZ_JBSFJC010000055.1:0-56959 GCF_053597855.1 Kitasatospora sp. NPDC001225 | reverse complement strand
TCGGTCGGCGCGACGATGCGGCTGGCCGCCGACGACGTGGAGACCCTGGTCCTCCCCGAGTGGGGCCCCTCGGCGGCGGCGCGCGTCCGAGCGGCGGTGGGGGCGGGGGCCCCGGCGCGGGCCGGAGGGCGACGGCGCGGTCGCGCGGGGGGCGCGCAAGGGGCACCGGGGGTTCTGGCGGGGGTGCTCGGCGGGCGCTTCGGGCCGGGGGTTCGTAGGCTCGACGCATGGCGGATGCGTACGCGGGGCGGCGGGAGCGGGTGAGGGAGCACTGCAGCGCGGCCGGGGCCGATGCGGCGCTGATCACCCGTGCGGCGAACGTGCGGTACCTGACGGGCTGCGCGCCCTGCGGGGCGAGCCTGTTGCTGACCAGGGAGCGGGCGCTGCTGGCGCTGCCGGACGACCTGCCGCCGGACGACACCGGGGAGCACCTGATCGCCCCGGACGTCACCCGGCTGCCGGTGGCGGCCGGCTCGGACACCGCGCTGGCCGCCGCGGCCGCGGCCACCCGGTCCGGGGTGTCGGGCCTGGCGGTGGAGGAGCACGACCTGACCGTCAGCCGGCACCGGGCGGTGGGCGACCTGATAGCGGGGACCCGGCTGGTGGACCTCGGCCGGACGGTCGAGCGGCTGCGGGTGGTCAAGGACGAGCACGAGATCGCGGACCTGCGGATCGCCGCCGAGATCGCCGACCAGGCGCTGGGCGAGCTGCTGGAGTCGATCCTGGTCGGCCGCACCGAGCGGCACCTGGCGATGGAGCTGGAGCGCCGGATGATCGACCACGGCGCCGACCGGGCGGCCTTCCCGGTCTCGGTCGGCACCGGCAGCCACTCCGGCCAGGCAGCCCACCAGCCGACCGACCGCCGGGTGGAGGAGGGCGACTTCCTGACCGTGGTGATGGGCGCCCAGTACCGGGGCTACGGCGTCTCCACCGCCCGCACCTTCGTGATCGGCGCCGCCCCCGCGCCCTGGCAGGTGGAGCTGCACCGGCTGGTCTTCCGGGCCCAGCGGGCCGGGCGGGAGGCGCTCGGACCAGGCGTGGAGCAGTGCGTACCCGACCGGGCCGCCCGGCAGGTCCTGGAGGCGGCCGGCCACACCGAGCCCTCCCCGCACCCGGTGGGCCACGGCATCGGGCTGGAGATCCGGGAGGCGCCGCGCCTCGGTCCGGCGGACATGGGTAAACTGGACAGCCGCGTGCCGGTCACCGTCGGTCCGGGGGTTCACCTCCCGGGCAGGGGCGGCGTCCGGATCGAGGACACGCTCGTCGTGCGCCCCCTTGAGGAGGGCGGGCCCGAGCTGCTCACCATCACCACCAAGGAGCTCCTCGCCCTGTGACCGCGGCCCCCCGGGGGCCGTGGGCGGCAGGACGCAATCCCTTGGTTCCTTGACAGCTATACAGGAGTAAGTGCGCCCGTGGCTTCCACGAACGATCTCAAGAACGGCATGGTCCTCAAGCTGGAGGGCGGCAAGCTCTGGTCCGTCGTCGAGTTCCAGCACGTCAAGCCCGGCAAGGGCCCGGCCTTCGTGCGTACCAAGCTCAAGGAGGTCCTGACCGGCAAGGTCGTCGACAAGACCTTCAACGCGGGCACCAAGGTCGAGACCGCCAACGTCGACAAGCGCGGCATGCAGTTCTCGTACAAGGACGGCGAGAACTTCGTGTTCATGGACATGGACACCTACGACCAGCTGACCATCGAGCCGTCGGTCGTCGGCGACGCCGCCAAGTACCTGCTGGAGGGCTTCGAGGCCCTCGTCGCGCAGAACGAGGGCTCGGTCCTCTACATCGAGCTCCCGGCCGCGGTCGAGCTGACCATCGCCGAGACCGAGCCGGGCGTCCAGGGCGACCGCTCGACCGGTGGCACCAAGCCGGCCACCCTGGAGACGGGCGCCGAGATCCAGGTGCCGCTCTTCGTCACCACCGGTGAGAAGGTCAAGGTCGACACCCGCGACGGCAGCTACCTCGGCCGGGTGAAGTAAGTCCGTGTCGGCCGCACGCAGCAAGGCCCGCACGCGGGCCTTCCAGATCCTCTTCGAGGCCGACCACCGTGGGGTAGACCCGCAGCAGGTCCTCGCCGACTGGGTGGCCCGCGCCCGCGAGCCCAAGCCCGACGAGGGCACCCCGCAGGTCGGTGAGTACACCATGGAGCTCATCGAGGGGTACGTCCAGCACGCTCGTCGCATCGACGACCTGATCGAGCAGTACGCCGTGGGCTGGACGCTCGACCGGATGCCGATCGTGGACCGCAACGTCCTGCGGCTCGGTGCGTACGAGCTGATCTGGGAGGACGGCGTCCCGGACGCCGTCGTCCTGGACGAGGCCGTCGAGATCGCCAAGGAGTTCTCCACGGACGACTCCCCGGCCTTCGTCAACGGCCTGCTCGCCCGCTTCCTCGAGCTGAAGCCGAGCATCCGCCGCTGAGTGGTCGAATCCCGTGAACGGCCGTCGGACCCGAACAGGTGTCCGGCGGCCGTTCCGCGTTTCACCCGGGCGGCGTAGGGTGAGGGCCTACTTGTCAGTAACTTGACGTCCGGAAGCACGCGTGAAGGGCAGGTCCCCCCACATGACCACGGCGATCCGCAGCGAGTTCGACCAGGGCATCGCCCTGACCAGGCACCCCGAGGAGGCCGGCCGGTACGAGGCCGAGCTCGGCGCCGGCTGGCAGATCGGCGGCGGGGTGAACGGCGGACTGCTGCTCGCGGTGGCCGGACACGCGCTGTCGCTGGAGCACGGCACCCACCCGGACCCGGTGTCGATCAGCGGTTACTACCTGTCCGCCTCCACGCCCGGCCCGGCCACCGTCCGCACCGAGGTGCTGCGCACCGGCCGCGGCCTGTCCACCGGCACCGCCTCGCTCAGCCAGGACGGCGTCGAGCGGCTGCGCGTGGTGGCCAGCCACGGCGACCTCGCCACCGCCGACGGCGAGGTGCGCACCAGCGCGCTGCCGCCGCAGCTGCCGCCGCCGGACCAGTGCATCGGCGTCGAGCACGCGCCCAAGGAGCTGATCGCCCAGGCCGCCCTGCTGGAGCGGTTCGACCTGCGGCTGGACCCGGCCACCATCGGCTGGGCGCTCGGACAGCCCTCCGGCAACGGGCGGATCCAGGGCTGGTTCCGGCTCGCCGACGGCCGCGAGCCCGACCCGCTGCTGCTCCTGCTGGTCGCCGACGCGCTGCCGCCGGTCACCTTCGACCTCGGCCTGCCGGGCTGGGCCCCCACCGTCGAGCTGACCGTCCACCTGCGGGCCAGGCCGGTGCCCGGCTGGCTGCGGGTCACCCACGCGACCCGCAACCTGGCCGGCGGCTACTTCGAGGAGGACGCGGAGGTCTGGGACGAGTCCGGCCGCCTGGTCGCGCAGTCCCGCCAGCTGGCCCGCGCGCCCCGCTCCGCCTGACGCCCGCGCGACCCGCATTACCGGTGGTTACATTCCTGTGACACGCCGTACGTGTGCGACGCGCGCGGATGGGGAGGAAGACGGTCAGCGGCACGCCTGCCGCCGACCGTCCTCCCCTGAAGCCAGGAGCCACCGATGAGTCATTTGGGGCGCGCCCGCCGTAACTCCGACTGCACCGCCGGCGGCTCGCGGCCCGTGGTGCGGTCGCACCGGCCGCGGCGGGTCGAGGGCGCCGAGCAGGCGTTCGTCATCGGAGTGCTCACCAACGCCGCGGACTTCGCCCGGGCCCGCGCCTGGGGGATCTCCGACGCCCCCGACCACGAGCGCTACCTGGCCGACACCGCGGACCTGCTGGCCGAGGCGCTGGAGCGGTTCGACACCGTCCGGGCCCGGACGTTCCACCCGCAGGACTTCGAGGAGTTCTGCCTGCTGAACGGGCTGGACCCGGCCGAGCCCGCGGCCCGCGACCGCTACCTGGTCAACCCGGCCCTGCAGACCCAGCTGCTGGCCTATCAGGGCGAGGAGCTGGCCGGGGACTTCGTGCCGCGCCTGGTGCGCGCCCGGGAGAACGGGCTGACGCTCTGCCACGCCGACCTGCTGCTTGACGGGGGCCTGTACGGGGGCGCGGGCGCGTCCGACGAGGAGCATGCCGCCTGGGTGCGCGCCGCCTACGAGCGCGGGGGCGAGGTGTTCCGGCGGATGCTGGTCGGCGCGGGCGCCGGGGTGTACGAGCTGCGCCTGCGGGTGGACGCGCCCGGCGGCGGGCTGACCGCCGCGGCCCGGGTGCTCCAGTGGGAGGACGGCGTGGTCCGGATCAACGACGAGGACCTGGAGCTGGTCTGCGCGGTGCTCTGCACCGGGCTGGCCCTGGAGCTGCCGGGCGTCGCGGTGCTGCACGGCTCGCAGGGCTCGGCGGCCTCCTGCGGGGAGTACCTGCCGGCCTCCTGGGCCTGGTCGAGCGGCGGGCAGGAGTGGGCCCCGGCCGACCGGCCGGTCCGGCTGGACGGCGTGGCGGCACAGCCCGGCTACAGCCTGGGGACGGTCTGCTGACGCCTCCGCCGCCCCGGGGTGGTGTGGCTACACCGCGGCGCGGCCCCCGGTCTGGGGAGCCGCGCCGTGACGTTTCTGCTTGCCAGCACTAGTGGCGCGAGTGCTGGGTTGTGCCTGGATCCGCTGGCGGGAGCCGGTGCGGTGAGCCTCAGCTCGCATCCTCCTCGCGCACCGCACGGCGCGCGTCGGGGTTCAGCACGCCCCAGGAGATCAGCTGCTCGGTGAGGATCGACGGGGACTGGTCGTAGATCACGGCCAGGGTGCGCAGGTCGTCCTGGCGGATCGACAGCACCTTGCCGTTGTAGTCGCCGCGCTGGCTCTGGATGGTCGCCGCGTAGCGCTGCAGCGGGCCGGCCTTCTCGGAGGGGACCTGGGTCAGTCTCTCCAGGTCGAGGACCAGGCGCGGCGGCGGCTCGGCCGCGCCGCCGGGCGTACCGCCGGGCAGCAGCTCCTGGACCGGGACGCCGTAGAACTCCGCCAGTTCGGCCAGTCGCTGCACGGTGACCGCACGGTCACCACGCTCGTACGAACCGACGACGACTGCCTTCCAGCGCCCCTGGGACTTCTCCTCGACACCGTGCAGGGAGAGACCCTGCTGAGTGCGGATCGCTCGGAGCTTGCCTCCGAGTTGCTTCGCGTAGTCGCTGGACATTGATCTCCCCGGACGAGATTGCTTCGCGTTCAGTGGTGGGTCACGGGCGATTGCCGACGCCGTTACCGGTGGGTCCGACGTCCGTCTCGTAACTCACTGTGAGGTTACGTAGAGTAAGGTAGTTGCGTCAAGCCGAATGGGGCAGTCGTGCGAATGGCCCGCATCGGCGGCGCGTCCGGAGTGTTAACCCGGGGAAGCGGAATGGTGGACGTCTGTTTGCCGTCCGGCGCGCTGGTAGGATGACCGAAGCCCGCGCCCGGTCGGCGGGGGCCATCCCAGACATCCTTTAAGGCCCGTCCAGTGAGGCGGGGAAGGAGGTCCGCTTCGGCATGACCACACACCACGAACCCACGCCGCGGCCGCCGCACCAGGTGCTCGACGGCACGGACATCGCCCGGGTCGTCACCCGGATAGCGCACGAGATCGTCGAGCGCGCCAAGGGCGCGGAGGACGTCGTGCTGCTCGGCATCCACACCAGGGGCGTCCACCTCGCCCGCCGCCTGCACGACCGGCTGGCCCAGATCACCGGGCGCGAGATCCCGCTGGGCTCCCTGGACATCACCATGTACCGGGACGACCTGCGGCTGAAGCCCGCCCGGGCCCTGGAGCACACCGAGATCCCGCCCGGCGGCATCGACGGCAAGCTCGTCATCCTGGTCGACGACGTGCTCTTCTCCGGCCGCACCATCCGCGCCGCGCTCGACGCGCTGAGCGACATCGGCCGCCCGCGCGCCGTCCAGCTCGCCGTCCTGGTCGACCGCGGCCACCGCGAGCTGCCGATCCGCGCCGACTACGTGGGCAAGAACCTCCCCACCTCGCTGCGCGAGGCCGTGCAGGTGCGCCTCGCCGACCGCGACGGCGTGGACGCCGTCCTGGTCGGCGACCGCGACTTCGCCCAGCGCTCCTCGCAGGCCCTGGCCCCCCAGTCTTCCGAACCGCACCTCCCGGAGTAGCCCGCGTGAAGCGCCACCTCGTCTCCGCCGCCGATCTCAGCCGCGACGACGCGCTGCTGATCCTGGACACCGCCGAGGAGCTCGCCCAGCTCTCCGGCCGGGCCGTCAAGAAGCTGCCCACGCTGCGCGGCCGCACCGTCGTCAACCTCTTCTTCGAGGACTCCACCCGGACGAAGACCTCCTTCGAGGTCGCCGAGAAGCGGCTCTCGGCCGACGTCATCAACTTCTCCGCCAAGGGCTCCTCGGTCTCCAAGGGCGAGAGCCTCAAGGACACCGCGCTGACCCTCCAGGCGATGGGCGCCGACGCGGTGGTCATCCGCCACCACGCCTCCGGCGCCCCGGCCCGGCTGGCCCAGTCCGACTGGCTGCACGGCAGTGTGATCAACGCCGGTGACGGCACCCACGAGCACCCCACCCAGGCGCTGCTCGACGCCTTCACCATGCGCCGCCACCTCAACCCGGGCGCCGGCCAGGACCTCGCGGGCCGCCGGGTGACCATCGTCGGCGACGTCCTGCACAGCCGGGTCGCCCGCTCCAACGTCCACCTGCTGAACACCCTCGGCGCGCAGGTGACCTTCGTCGCCCCGCCGACCCTGCTGCCGATCGGGATCGAGAACTGGCCCTGCGAGGTCAGCTACGACCTGGACAGCGTGCTGCCCAAGACGGACTCGCTGATGATGCTGCGGGTGCAGCGCGAGCGGATGAACGCCGCGTTCTTCCCGACCGAGCGCGAGTACAGCCGCCGCTACGGCATGAACGGCCGCCGGATGGCCCAGCTGCCGGACCACGCGATCGTGATGCACCCCGGTCCGATGGTCCGCGGCATGGAGATCACCGCCGAGGTCGCCGACTCGCCGCGCTGCACCGCGATCGAGCAGGTCGCCAACGGCGTCTCCGTCCGGATGGCCGTCCTCTACCTGCTGCTCGGCGGCGCCGTCTTCGCCGACGCGCCCACCGACACCCCCCGTACCGACTCCGTGGAGACCGCCCAGTGACCAGCTACCTGATTCGCAACGCCAAGATCCTGGGCGGCGCCCCGCAGGACCTCCACCTCGCCGACGGCGTCGTCCAGGCGATCGGCACCGGCCTGACGGTCGAGGCGGACATCGAGATCGACGCCACCGGGCTGATCGCCCTGCCCGGCCTGGTCGACCTGCACACCCACCTGCGCGAGCCCGGCCGCGAGGACGCCGAGACCGTGCTCACCGGCACCCGGGCCGCCGCGATGGGCGGCTTCACCGCCGTGCACGCGATGGCCAACACCACCCCGGTGGCCGACACCGCCGGCGTGGTCGAGCAGGTCTGGCGGCTCGGCCAGGAGGCCGGCTACTGCGACGTGCAGCCGGTCGGCGCCGTCACCGTCGGCCTGGAGGGCAAGCAGCTCGCCGAGCTCGGCGCGATGCACGAGTCCGCCGCCGACGTCCGGGTCTTCTCCGACGACGGCAAGTGCGTGGACGACGCGGTGCTGATGCGCCGCGCCCTGGAGTACGTCAAGGCCTTCGACGGCGTCGTCGCCCAGCACGCCCAGGAGCCGCGGCTCACCGAGGGCGCCCAGATGAACGAGGGCCAGGTCTCCGGCGAGCTCGGGCTCGGTGGCTGGCCGGCCGTCGCCGAGGAGTCGATCATCGCCCGCGACGTGCTGCTCGCCGCGCACGTCGGCTCCCGGCTGCACGTCTGCCACCTCTCCACGGCCGGCTCGGTCGAGATCGTCCGCTGGGCCAAGTCCAAGGGCTGGGACGTCACCGCCGAGGTGACCCCGCACCACCTGCTGCTCACCGACGAGCTGGTCCGCACCTACGACCCGGTGTACAAGGTGAACCCGCCGCTGCGCACCGCCGAGGACGTCCGGGCACTGCGCGAGGCGCTGGCCGACGGCACCATCGACGCCGTCGCCACCGACCACGCGCCGCACCCGGCCGAGGACAAGGACTGCGAGTGGGCCGTGGCCGCGATGGGCATGGTCGGCCTGGAGACCGCCCTGTCGGTCGTGCAGCAGACCATGGTCGACACCGGCCTGCTGAACTGGGAGGGCGTCGCGGACCGGATGTCGCACCGCCCGGCCCGGATCGGCCGTCTCACCGGCCACGGCCGGCCGATCTCGGTGGGTGAGCCCGCCAACCTGGTGCTGTTCGATCCCGCGTACCGTGGTGCCGTGAACCCGGACAGCTTCGCCACCCGCAGCCGCAACACCCCCTACAAGGGCCTGGACCTGCCCGGACGGGTGCACGCCACCTTCCTGCGCGGGCGCGCCACCGTGCTGGCCGGCGAGCTCGCCGAGCGGGGCGAGGCGTGATGGACCGCGCCACGCTCGCCCAGGAGCAGGCGAAGGTCACCGACTGGCCCGGGTACATCGGCTGGTCCATCGGCCTGCTGATCGTGATCGGCCTCGTCTACTGGCTGATGCGCCAGGGCTGGAACTGGCGGCGCACCCTGCAGTCCGGGATCCCGCCGCTGCCGGCCGTGCCGGCCCGCGCCGGGCGCACCATCCTGGAGACCAGCGGCCGGTACCACGGCACGACCACCGCCGGGAACTGGCTGGACCGGGTCGTCGCCCACGGCCTGGGCACCCGCAGCCGCGCCGACCTCACCCTCGGCGAGGACGGCCTGCTGGTGCAGCGCCCGGGCGACGTCGACTTCTGGATCCCGGCCGAGCACCTGACCGGTGCCCGTACGGACTCCGGGATCGCCGGCAAGGTCGTCCCCTCCGGGCTGCTCGTCGTCACCTGGACGCACGAGGGCGCCGAGCTGGACTCCGGTTTCCGGGCCGACCACCCCGATGAGCACGCCGCCTGGGTCGAGGCGGTCGCCCAACTCGCAACACGTACGAAGACGAAGACGGAAGAGGCCGCGCAATGACCGCACCTGCCCCCACCACGCAGCGCCAACGGCGGGAACGAGTGCCTGCCGTGCTCGTCCTGGAGGACGGCCGGACGTTCCGCGGACAGGCCTACGGCGCCATCGGCGAGACCTTCGGCGAGGCGGTCTTCAACACCGGCATGTCCGGCTACCAGGAGACCCTCACCGACCCGTCGTACCACCGCCAGGTGGTCGTGATGACCGCCCCGCAGATCGGCAACACCGGCTGGAACGACGAGGACGACGAGTCCAAGCAGATCTGGGTCGCCGGCTACGTGGTGCGCGACCCCGCCCGGGTCGCCTCCAACTGGCGCTCCCGCCGCTCGCTCGACGAGGAACTGGTCGACCAGGGTGTCGTCGGCATCAGCGGCATCGACACCCGCGCGCTGACCCGCCACCTGCGCGAGCGCGGCGCGATGCGCTGCGGCATCTTCTCCGGCGAGGCGCTGGCCGACCAGGCCGCCCTGCTGGCCCGGGTGCAGCAGTCGCCCGAGATGAAGGGCGCCGACCTGTGCGCCGAGGTCGCCACCACCGAGGCGTACGTGGTGCCCGCGATCGGTGAGAAGAAGTTCACCGTCGCCGCGCTGGACCTCGGCATCAAGGCGATGACCCCGCAGCGGATGGCCGAGCGCGGCATCGAGGTGCACGTGCTGCCGGCGAACTCCACCCTGGAGGACCTCTACGCCGTCAACCCGGACGGCGTGTTCTTCTCCAACGGCCCGGGCGACCCGGCCACCGCCGACCACCAGGTCGCCGTGGCGCAGGGCGTGCTGGAGCGCAAGACCCCGTTCTTCGGGATCTGCTTCGGCAACCAGATCCTCGGCCGCGCCCTGGGCTTCGGCACCTACAAGCTCAAGTACGGCCACCGCGGCATCAACCAGCCGGTGCAGGACCGCACCACCGGCACGGTCGAGGTGACCGCCCACAACCACGGCTTCGCCGTGAACGCCCCGCTGGACAAGGTGAGCGACACCCCCTACGGGCGGGTCGAGGTCTCCCACGTCTGCCTCAACGACGACGTGGTCGAGGGCCTCCAGGCACTCGACGTCCCCGCCTTCAGCGTGCAGTACCACCCCGAAGCGGCCGCCGGTCCGCACGACGCCGCCTACCTGTTCGACCGCTTCGTGAAGCTCATGGAGGGCCAGCGTGCCTAAGCGCTCTGACATCAAGTCCGTCCTGGTGATCGGCTCCGGCCCGATCGTGATCGGCCAGGCCGCCGAGTTCGACTACTCGGGTACGCAGGCCTGCCGGGTCCTCAAGGCCGAGGGCCTGCGGGTCGTGCTGGTCAACTCCAACCCGGCCACGATCATGACCGACCCGGAGATCGCCGACGCCACCTACGTCGAGCCGATCACCCCGGAGTTCGTCGAGAAGATCATCGCCAAGGAGCGCCCCGACGCGCTGCTGCCGACCCTGGGCGGCCAGACCGCGCTCAACACCGCGATCTCGCTGCACGCGGCGGGCACGCTGGAGAAGTACGGCGTCGAGCTGATCGGCGCCGACGTCGAGGCGATCAACAAGGGCGAGGACCGCGAGCTCTTCAAGGGCGTCGTCGAGGCCGTCAACGCCAAGATCGGCCACGGCGAGTCCGCCCGCTCGGTCATCTGCCACACCATGGACGAGGTGCTGGCCGGCGTCGACACGCTCGGCGGCTACCCGGTCGTCGTCCGCCCCTCCTTCACCATGGGCGGCGCCGGCTCCGGCTTCGCCCACAACGAGGAGGACCTGCGCCGCATCGCCGGCCAGGGCCTGACCCTCTCGCCGACCACCGAGGTGCTCCTGGAGGAGTCCATCCTCGGCTGGAAGGAGTACGAGCTGGAGCTGATGCGCGACAAGAACGACAACGTCGTGGTCGTCTGCTCCATCGAGAACTTCGACCCGATGGGCGTCCACACCGGTGACTCGATCACCGTCGCCCCGGCGATGACGCTCACCGACCGCGAGTACCAGATCCTGCGCGACATCGGCATCGCCGTCATCCGCGAGGTCGGCGTGGACACCGGCGGCTGCAACATCCAGTTCGCCGTCAACCCCGAGGACGGCCGGGTCATCGTCATCGAGATGAACCCGCGCGTCTCCCGCTCCTCGGCGCTCGCCTCCAAGGCCACCGGCTTCCCGATCGCCAAGATCGCCGCCAAGCTGGCCGTCGGCTACACCCTGGACGAGATCCCCAACGACATCACCGAGCAGACCCCGGCCTCCTTCGAGCCGACCCTCGACTACGTCGTCGTCAAGGTGCCGCGGTTCGCGTTCGAGAAGTTCCCGAGCGCCGACGCCACGCTGACCACCACCATGAAGTCGGTCGGCGAGGCGATGGCCATGGGCCGCAACTTCCCCGAGGCCCTGCAGAAGGCGCTGCGCTCGCTGGAGAAGAAGGGCTCCCAGTTCAACTGGACCGGCCCGCTCGGGGAGAAGACCGAGCTGCTGGTCAAGGCCACCGTGCCGACCGACGGCCGGATCAACACCGTGATGGACGCCATCCGGGCCGGCGCCACCCCGGAGGAGGTCTTCGAGTACACGAAGATCGACCCGTGGTTCGTCGACCAGCTCTTCCTGCTGGACGAGATCGCCGGCGAGCTGGCCGAGGCCGAGGAGCTCACCCCCGAGCTGCTGCGCCACGCCAAGCGGCACGGCTTCTCCGACCAGCAGATCGGCGAGATCCGCGGCCTGAAGCCGGACGTCGTCCGCGAGGTGCGCCACGCCCTCGGCATCCGCCCGGTGTTCAAGACCGTCGACACCTGCGCCGCCGAGTTCGCCGCCAAGACCCCGTACTTCTACTCGTCCTACGACGAGGAGAACGAGGTCGCCCCGCGCACCAAGCCCGCCGTGATCATCCTGGGCTCCGGCCCGAACCGCATCGGCCAGGGCATCGAGTTCGACTACTCCTGCGTGCACGCCTCCTTCGCGCTCGCCGACGCCGGGTACGAGACCGTCATGGTCAACTGCAACCCGGAGACCGTCTCCACCGACTACGACACCTCCGACCGGCTCTACTTCGAGCCGCTCACCCTGGAGGACGTGCTGGAGATCGTCCACGCCGAGCAGCAGGCCGGCCCGCTCGCCGGCGTGATCGTCCAGCTCGGCGGCCAGACCCCGCTCGGCCTGGCCCAGGCGCTCAAGGACAACGGCGTGCCGATCGCCGGCACCCAGCCCGAGGCGATCGACCTCGCCGAGGAGCGCGGCGCCTTCGGCCGCGTCCTGCGCGACGCCGGCCTGCCGGCCCCCAAGCACGGCACCGCCTTCTCCTTCGAGGAGGCCAAGGCGATCGCCGACGAGATCGGCTACCCCGTGCTCGCCCGCCCGTCCTACGTGCTCGGCGGCCGCGGCATGGAGATCGTCTACGACGAGGCCTCGCTCGCCTCCTACCTGGAGCGCCACGCGGGCCTGATCTCCGAGCACCCGGTGCTCATCGACCGCTTCCTCGACGACGCGGTGGAGATCGACGTCGACGCCCTCTACGACGGCACCGAGCTCTACCTCGGCGGCGTCATGGAGCACATCGAGGAGGCCGGCATCCACTCCGGCGACTCCGCCTGCGCGCTGCCCCCGATCACCCTCGGCGGCTACGACATCAAGCGCCTGCGCACCTCCACCGAGGCCATCGCGCGCGGTGTCGGCGTCCGCGGCCTGATCAACATCCAGTTCGCCATGGCCGGGGACATCCTCTACGTGCTGGAGGCCAACCCGCGCGCCTCCCGGACCGTCCCGTTCACCTCCAAGGCGACCGCCGTGCCGCTGGCCAAGGCCGCCGCCCGGATCTCGCTCGGCGCCACCATCGCCGAGCTGCGCGCCGAGGGCCTGCTCCCGGCCGAGGGCGACGGCGGCACGCTGCCCGCCGACGCGCCGATCGCGGTCAAGGAGGCCGTGATGCCGTGGAGCCGCTTCCGCGACATCCACGGCCGCGGCGTGGACACCGTGCTCGGCCCGGAGATGCGCTCGACCGGTGAGGTCATGGGCATCGACAAGGTGTTCGGCACCGCCTACGCGAAGGCGCAGTCCGGCGCGTACGGCGCGCTGCCGACCAAGGGCAAGGTCTTCGTCTCGGTGGCCAACCGGGACAAGCGCAACCTGGTCTTCCCGGCCCGGGCGCTGGTCAACCTCGGCTTCGAGGTGCTCGCCACCGCCGGCACCGCCGAGGTGCTCCACCGCGGCGGCATCCCGTCCACGCTGGTGCGCAAGCACAGCGAGGGCGAGGGCCCGAACGGCGAGCGGACCATCGTCCAGCTGATCCACGACGGTGAGGTCGACCTCATCATCAACACGCCGTACGGCACCGGCGGCCGCCTCGACGGCTACGAGATCCGCACCGCGGCCGTGGCCCGCGCGGTGCCCTGCCTGACCACCGTCCAGGCGATGGGCGCGGCCGTGCAGGGCATGGACGCGCTGCTGCGCGACGAGGTCGGGGTGATGTCGCTCCAGGAGCACGCCGAGCTGATCAACGCCGGCCGCAAGTAGCACCACCGCAGTGGGGGGCACCGGAGCCAGCCGGGTGCCCCCCACTTCCATGAGCAAGCCCGTTATCCGCTCCGGGAGTTGAACCACCCTTGTACAAGCTTCTGTTCGACCTGCTCTTCAAGAGGATGGACCCCGAGAAGGCCCACCACCTCGCCTTCTTCTGGATCCGCCTCGCCTCCTCGGTGCCCGGCCTGCGCACCCTGGTGCGGCTGGTGCTCGCCCCGCGCGACCGGGCCCTGCGCACCCGCGCCCTCGGCCTCGACCTGCCCGGCCCGTTCGGCCTGGCGGCCGGCTTCGACAAGAACGGCGTCGGCATCGACGGCCTGTCGATGCTCGGCTTCGACTACGTCGAGATCGGCACCGTCACCGGCGAGGCCCAGCCCGGCAACCCGGCGCCCCGGCTCTTCCGCCTGGTCGAGGACCGCGCGCTGATCAACCGGATGGGCTTCAACAACCAGGGCTCGGCCCGGGTCGCCGCCCGGCTGGCCGCCCGCCCGCACACCAGCTCCACCCCGGTGCTCGGCGTCAACATCGGCAAGACCAAGGTGGTCGAGGAGGCCGACGCCGTCGCCGACTACGTGAAGTCCACCGAGCGGCTCGCCCAGTACGCCGACTACCTGGTGGTCAACGTCAGCTCGCCGAACACCCCCGGGCTGCGCAACCTCCAGGCCGTGGACCACCTGCGGCCGCTGCTCTCCGCCGTCCGCGAGGCCGCCGACCGCACCACAGCGCACCACGTGCCGCTGCTGGTCAAGATCGCCCCCGACCTGGCCGACGAGGACGTCGACGCGGTCGCCGACCTCGCCCTGGAGCTGGGCCTGGACGGCATCATCGCCACCAACACCACGATCGGCCGCGAGGGCCTGCGCGCCGACGCCGCGCGGGTCGAGGAGATCGGCATGGGCGGCCTGTCCGGCGCCCCGCTCAAGGCCCGCGCCCTGGAGGTCCTCCAGCGGCTGCGCGCCCGCACCGGGGGCCGGCTGACCCTCGTCTCGGTCGGCGGCATCGAGACCGCCGAGGACGCCTGGCAGCGGATCGTCCACGGCGCCGACCTGGTCCAGGGCTACAGCGCCTTCATCTACGAGGGACCGTTCTGGTGCCGGCGGATCCACAAGGGCCTGTCCGCCAAGGTCCGCGCGGGCGGCTTCCGCAGCCTGGCCGACGCCGTCGGCAGCGCCGTCCGCGGCTCGTGAACACCCCCATCGGTTCTGGACCCACCGGTCCTGGAAAGGACGACATGACCCTCGCCCCGTTCGGCGCCCGGCTGCGCCAGGCCCTCGACACCCGCGGCCAGCTCTGCGTCGGCATCGACCCGCACGCCTCCCTGCTCGCCGCCTGGGGGCTCGGCGACGACCTCGCCGGGCTGGAGTCCTTCAGCCGCACCGTGGTCGAGGCGCTGGCCGACCGGGTGGCCGTGCTGAAGCCGCAGGCCGCCTTCTTCGAGCGCTTCGGCAGCAAGGGCGTCGCGGTGCTGGAGCGCACCGTCGAGGAGGCCCGGGCGGCCGGCGCGCTGGTCCTGATGGACGCCAAGCGCGGCGACATCGGCTCCACCATGGCCGCGTACGCCGAGGCCTTCCTGTCGCCGGGCAGCCCGCTGTTCTCGGACGCGGTGACGGTCAGCCCGTACCTGGGCTTCGGCTCGCTGCGCCCGGCCCTGGACCTGGCCCGGGAGCAGGGCTGCGGCGTGTTCGCGCTGGCGCTCACCTCCAACCCCGAGGGCGCCGAGGTGCAGCGCGCGGTGGGCGCGGACGGCGAGCCGGTCGCGGCCTCGGTGCTGCGGCAGCTGGCGGCCGAGAACGAGGGCGCCGCGCCGCTCGGCTCCTTCGGCGCGGTGGTCGGCGCGACGCTGGCCGACGCGGGCGTGGACCTGGCCATCAACGGCCCGCTGCTGGCCCCCGGGATTGGCGCCCAGGGCGCGACCATGGCGGACCTGCCGCGGGTCTTCGGCGCCTCGGTGATGAACGTGGTGCCGAGCGTCAGCCGCGACGTGCTCAAGCACGGCCCCTCGGTGCCGGCGCTGCGCGCGGCGGCGGAGCGCTTCGTCGGGGAGTTCGCGGGGGCCGTGTAGGGCCCGTCCTGCCGGTCAGCCCGGATCAGGAGTGATCGGCAAGACGGGTCCTGGTAGCGGAACCCGTCCTTCAGGTAGCGGGGTGGTGACCCTGCGGAGTGTCCGCAGGACCGCGCGGTGGCCGCCGAGTTGACGTGAGCGCCGTCACATCGGCCCCGCCAAAGTCTCGCAATCGCGGTCATTTTGCCCTGGAAAGTCCTGGTCGGCCTTGGCTGACCAGGACTTTTCGTGTTCTTTTCCTGACGTGGCGCCGCAATCCGGGTAGTGTCCGGCGATAGGTCATCGGCGAGCCGCGATTTCCGTGGCTCCCGCAGGTCAGGGCCTTGTGGTTCCCCTTGCGGACGGTGTCCTCGGTACCGAAACCAGTCCTAGCTCAATCCATCCATCCACACCCTGAGGTGAACGGCGTGGCCCTTCCGCCCCTTACCCCTGAACAGCGCACCGCCGCGCTCGCCAAGGCCGCCGAGGCTCGCCGGGAGCGCGCCGAGGTCAAGAACCGGCTCAAGCACTCCGGCGCCTCCCTGCACGAGGTGATCAAGGCCGGCAAGGCCGACAACGACGTGATCGGCAAGATGAAGGTCTCGGCTCTGCTCGAGTCCCTTCCCGGCGTCGGCAAGGTCCGCGCCAAGCAGATCATGGAGCGCCTCGGCATCAGTGAGAGCCGGCGTGTCCGCGGCCTCGGTACGAACCAGATCGCTTCCCTGGAGCGGGAGTTCGGCGGTGGCGCCGCCTGACCGTGCCCCCGTGGTCCCAGGATCCCCCGCGATCCGGGATAATCGGTGCATGAGTGAGCGTCCGCGGCTGACCGTGCTCTCCGGCCCTTCGGGGGTCGGCAAGAGCACGGTCGTCGCTCATATGAGGAAGATGCACCCCGAGGTCTGGCTCTCGGTGTCGGCGACGACCCGGCACCCGAGGCCCGGCGAGAAGAACGGGGTCCAGTACCACTTCGTCGACAACGACGAGTTCGACAAGCTGGTCGCCAACGGCGAGCTGCTGGAGTGGGCCGAGTTCGCCGGGAACCGTTACGGGACCCCGCGTGCGGCCGTGCAGGAGAAGCTGGAGCGCGGCGAGCCGGTGCTGCTGGAGATCGACCTCCAGGGCGCCCGGCAGGTGCGCGAGTCGATGCCCGAGGCGCAGCTGGTCTTCCTGGCCCCGCCGAGCTGGGACGAGCTGGTCCGCCGGCTGACCGGCCGGGGCACCGAGTCGCAGGACGTGATCGAGAAGCGGCTGGCGGCGGCCAAGATCGAGCTCGCGGCCGAGCCCGAGTTCGACACGACCCTTGTCAACACCTCGGTCGAGCAGGTAGCGGCCGAACTGCTAGCCTTGCTCGGTGTAGCCTGACCTGTCTGTCTTTTCCACCCTTTCGGAAGGTTTTAGCGTGTCCTCTTCCATGACCGCGCCCGAGGGCATCATCAACCCGCCGATCGACGAGCTGCTCGAGGCCACCGACTCCAAGTACAGCCTCGTGATCTACGCCGCCAAGCGCGCGCGCCAGATCAACGCTTACTACTCCCAGCTCGGCGAGGGCCTGCTGGAGTACGTCGGCCCGCTGGTCGACACCCACGTGCACGAGAAGCCGCTGTCGATCGCGCTGCGCGAGATCAACGCGGGCATGCTGACCGCCGAGGCGGTCGAGGCTGCCTGAGGCGGTCGCTGAATTTCCGGGAGGGCCCGGCGGAATCGTTTCCGCCGGGCCCTCCGGCGTTCCCGGCGCCGGAGCGCGGTGCGGAGCGCCGTACGGGGTCGGGCCGGGGCGCTGTGCGGGGCGGGGCCGGGGGGCCGTAGGGTGGGCGCGTTCCCGATGCGGAGCCCGATGCGGAGAAAGGCCGGTAGATGACTCTGAGTGCGGACGCCCCCCGCGTGGTCCTCGGCGTGAGCGGCGGGATCGCCGCGTACAAGGCGTGCGAGCTGCTGCGCCGCTTCACCGAGTCCGGCCACCAGGTCACCGTGGTGCCGACCGCGGCCGCGCTGCACTTCGTCGGCGAGGCGACCTGGGCCGCGCTGTCCGGCCGCCCGGCCGCCACCGAGACCTGGGAGCGCGTGCACGAGGTGCCGCACGTGCGGATCGGGCAGCAGGCCGACCTGGTCGTGGTCGCCCCGGCCACCGCCGACCTGATCGCCAAGGCCGCCCACGGCCTCGCCGACGACCTGCTGACCAACACCCTGCTCACCGCCCGCTGCCCGGTGGTGCTGGCGCCCGCCATGCACACCGAGATGTGGGAGCACCCGGCTACCCGGGACAACGTCGCCACGCTGCGCCGCCGGGGCGTGATCGTGCTGGAGCCGGCCGTCGGGCGGCTGACCGGCAAGGACACCGGCAAGGGCCGGCTGCCCGAGCCCTCCGCGATCTTCGAGGCGTGCAAGGCCGTGCTGCGCCGCGGCGGGCCGGTGCCGACCGACCTGGCCGGCCGGCACGTGGTGGTCTCGGCCGGCGGCACCCGGGAGCCGCTGGACCCGGTGCGCTACCTGGGCAACCGCTCCTCCGGCAAGCAGGGCTACGCGCTCGCCGTGACGGCCGCGGCGCGCGGGGCCCGGGTGACGCTGCTCTCGGCCAACGCCGAGCTGCCGGACCCGGCCGGGGTGGACGTGGTGCACGTCTCGACCGCGCTGGAGCTGCGCGAGGCGGCGCTGGAGGCGGTCAAGGACGCGGACGCCGTGGTGATGGCCGCGGCGGTGGCGGACTTCCGGCCCGCCGAGTACGCCACCGGCAAGATCAAGAAGGTCGAGGGGGTCGAACCGGCCGCGGTCGCGCTGGTCCGCAATCCGGACATCCTGGCCGAGCTCTCGGCCCACCGGGCCCGTTCGGGCCAACTGGTGGTGGGTTTCGCGGCGGAGACGGACGACGTGCTCGCCAACGGCCGCGCCAAGCTCGCGCGCAAGGGCTGTGACCTGCTGGTCGTGAACGAGGTGGGCAACGGCAAGGCCTTCGGCACGGACGTCAACGAGGCCGTGGTGCTGGGCTCGGACGGCAGCGAGACGGCCGTTCCGGTCGGCCCGAAGGAGGCGCTCGCGGACGTGGTCTGGGACCTGGTCGCAAAGCGGCTGGAAACAGGCGGCAACTGATCGGATTCGCTCGCGCGGCGGTCGAGAAATCCTGAAGCGGGTGACGTTCGGCGGAACCAGACCGTTAGACTCCAGGAATCAAGTCTTTCCGGAGTTCCCCGGTACGAGCCGGGGAACTTCAGTCAGCAGCCGCTGCAACCCCAGGGAGCGCTGTGTCTCGCCGCCTGTTCACCTCGGAGTCCGTGACCGAGGGACACCCCGACAAGATCGCTGACCAGATCAGCGACACCATCCTTGACGCTCTCCTGCGGGAGGACCCGACGTCCCGGGTCGCCGTGGAGACGCTCATCACCACCGGCCAGGTGCACGTGGCCGGCGAGGTGACCACCAAGGCGTACGCGCCGATCGCCCAGCTCGTCCGGGACAAGATCCTGGAGATCGGCTACGACAGCTCCAAGAAGGGCTTCGACGGCGCCTCCTGCGGCGTGTCGGTGTCCATCGGTGCCCAGTCGCCCGACATCGCGCAGGGCGTCGACACCGCGTACGAGGCACGGGTCGAGGGTTCCACCCAGGGGGACGGCGCTGACGACCTGGACAAGCAGGGCGCCGGTGACCAGGGCCTGATGTTCGGCTACGCGTCCGACGAGACGCCCGAGCTCATGCCGCTGCCGATCACCCTGGCGCACCGCCTCTCCCGCCGCCTGACCGAGGTGCGCAAGAACGGGACCATCCCCTACCTGCGCCCCGACGGCAAGACCCAGGTCACCATCGAGTACGACGGCGACAAGGCCGTCCGCCTCGACACCGTGGTCGTCTCCACCCAGCACGCCAGTGACATCGACCTGGAGTCGCTGCTCACCCCGGACATCCGCGAGTTCGTCGTCGAGCCGGAGCTGAAGGCGCTGGCCGAGCAGGGCATCAAGCTGACCACCGAGGGCTACCGCCTGCTGGTCAACCCGACCGGCCGCTTCGAGATCGGCGGCCCGATGGGCGACGCCGGCCTCACCGGCCGCAAGATCATCATCGACACCTACGGCGGCATGGCCCGCCACGGCGGCGGCGCCTTCTCCGGCAAGGACCCGTCCAAGGTGGACCGCTCGGCCGCGTACGCGATGCGCTGGGTGGCGAAGAACATCGTCGCCGCCGGCCTCGCCCGCCGCGCCGAGGTGCAGGTCGCGTACGCGATCGGCAAGGCCGAGCCGGTCGGCCTGTTCGTGGAGACCTTCGGCACCGAGTCGGTGCCGGTCCTCGCGATCCAGAAGGCCGTCTCCGAGGTCTTCGACCTCCGCCCGGCCGCGATCATCCGCGACCTGGACCTGCTGCGCCCGATCTACTCCCAGACCGCCGCGTACGGCCACTTCGGCCGTGAGCTGCCGGACTTCACCTGGGAGCGCACCGACCGCGTGGAGCAGCTGAAGGCCGCCGTCCAGGACTGACGTCCTGAGCCCGGCGCCCGAGCGTCGGCCCGTAGCGTTCTGACGCTCGGCCCGTAGCGCCCGGAAGCGGCGCCCGTCCCCGTTCGGGGGTGGGCGCCGCTTCGTGCATTGTCGGTGTGACCTGGTAGTACTTGGTGGCGATGAGCAGCACAGGGGAGAACGGGGCCGCCGAGCCGGAGCAGCTGGCGTTCATCCGGGAGACGGTCAAGCGGGCCAAGCCGCGCACCTGGCACGGGGCCAAGCGGGCCGAGCACCTGCCGGTGGCCCGGGTCGTGGTGGACAAGGGCGTGCTCACCATCGACAAGTTCTTCGACTACGCGGTGCCGGCCGCCATGGCCGAGGAGGCCCAGCCCGGGGTGCGGGTGCGGGTGCGGTTCGGGGCGCGGGTGGTGAAGGGCCAGCGCGAGGGCGGGGAACTGCACGACGGGTTCATCGTCGCCCGGCTGGAGAAGAGCGACTTCGCCGGCCCGCTCGCCCCGCTGGCCCAGGTGCTCTCGCCCGAGCCGGTGCTCACCCCGCAGCTGCTGCGGCTGTGCCGGACCGTCGCCGACCGGTACGCCGGGACGCTGGCCGACGTGCTCCAGCTGGCCGTCCCGCCCCGGCACGCCAAGGCCGAGGCCGAACCCTCGCCGCCGCCGCTGCCGCGCCCGGCCGCCCCGGCCCCCGGAGGCTGGCAGCGCTACCCCGCCGGGCCCGACTTCCTCGCCTCGCTCACCGCCGGCGGCTCGCCGCGCGCGGTCTGGGCGGCGCTGCCCGGGCCCGGCTGGCCGTACGAGATCGCGCGCGCCGTGGCCGCGACCCTGGCCGGCGGGCGCGGGGCGCTGGTCGTGCTCCCGGAGGGGCGCTCGGTGGCCCGGGTCGACCAGGCGCTGACCGAACTGCTCGGCCCCGGGGCGCACGTGGCGCTGGAGGCCGACCTCGGCCCGCGCGAGCGGTACAAGCGCTGGCTCGCGGTGAGCCGGGGCTCGGTGCGCGCCGTGATCGGGACCAGGGCCACCATGTTCGCGCCGGTCCGGGACCTCGGGCTGGTCGTCGTCTGGTCGGACGGCGACGGCAGCCACAGCGACCCGCGCGCCCCGCACCCGCACGTGCGCGAGGTGGCGCTGCTGCGGGCCGCCGACGAGGGCGCCGCGGTGCTGCTCGGCGGGCACGCGGTGACGGTGGAGGGCGCGCAGCTGGTCAGCACCGGCTGGGCGCGCCCGCTGGTCGCGGACCGCGAGACGGTGCGGCAGGCCGCGCCCCGGGTGCGGACCGTCACCGACCAGGACCAGCACCGGGACGCCGCCGCCCAGGCCGCCCGGCTGCCCTCGGTGGCCTGGGAGGCCGCCCGGGAGTCGCTGGCCGCCGGGCACCCGGTGCTCATCCAGGTGCCCCGGCGCGGCTACGTGCCCCGGCTGGCCTGCGGGCGCTGCCGGACCCCCGCCCGCTGCCGGCGCTGCGAGGGGCCGCTGGAGGCGCCCTCGGCGGACGCCACGCTGTGCTGCGGCTGGTGCGGGGAGCCGGAGAACGACTGGCACTGCCCCGAGTGCGGGT
The DNA here is from genome assembly GCF_053597855.1 of Kitasatospora sp. NPDC001225. Classification (NCBI taxonomy): domain Bacteria; kingdom Bacillati; phylum Actinomycetota; class Actinomycetes; order Kitasatosporales; family Streptomycetaceae; genus Kitasatospora; species Kitasatospora sp. NPDC001225. Next base: position 35,565 of record NZ_JBSFJC010000055.1, on the reverse strand, counting down.
CCTTCCGGCTGCGGGCCCAGGTGGTCGGGGCCCGGCGGACGGCGGAGGAGCTGGGCAAGGCGTTCCCGCGCATCCCGGTGCGGACCTCGGGCCGGGATGCGGTGCTGGCCACCGTGCCGGACGAACCCTCCCTGGTGATCTCCACGCCCGGCGCGGAACCGGTGGTCGAGGGCGGCGGCGGGTACGGGGCCGTACTGCTGCTGGACGGCTGGGCGCTGCTCGGCCGGCCGGACCTGCGGGCGGGGGAGGAGACGCTGCGGCTCTGGCTCACGGCGGCCGCGCTGGCGCGGCCCTCGACGGAGGGCGGGACGGTGGTCGTGGTCGCCGAGCCCTCGGCCCGCCCGGTGCAGGCACTGGTCCGGTGGGATCCGCTGGGGCACGCCGGGCTGGAGCGGGACGAACGGGCGCAGCTGCACTTCCCGCCGGTGTCCCGGATGGCCTCGGTGAGCGGCAGCCCCTCGGCGGTCGCGGACCTGCTGAACCTGATCCGGCTGCCGGAGGAGGCGGACGTGCTCGGGCCGGTGCCCTCGCCGGCGCTGCGGGGGGAGGAGCAGGAGCGGGCGCTGCTGCGGGTGCCGCCCGGGCAGGGGGCCGCGCTGGCGGCGGCGCTCAAGGCGGCGCAGATCGCGCGGATCGCGCTGCGGACGGCGGAGCCGGTGCGGGTGCGGGTGGATCCGACGGACATCGGCTGAGACGGACATCGGTTGAGGGGCGGGGTTCGGGGGCTTCGGGGGCTCGCGGGTGGGTGCGTCGCGTCCGGGGGCTTGGGGACCGGCGGCCCGGCGGGGCGGGGTGAGTGGGCCACCCCGCCCCGGACGGCCCGGGTGCGTGGCTCGGTCAGCCGCGCAGCGGGATGCCGGGTCGGTCCGCCTGGGGGCGGTCGACGGGGGTGCTGCGGTCGGTCGTGGCGCGGTCGACGGGGGTGCGGTCGATCGTGGTGCGGTCGATGCCGGGGCGGTCCAGCGGGCCCCGGTCCAGCGCGCCCCGGTCGATGCCGGCGCGGTCGATGCCGGTTCGGTCGATGGGCGTGCGGTCGATCGTGGTGCGGTCCATCGGCGTGCGGTCGATGCCGGTGCGGTCGATCGTGGCGCGCTCCAGGGCGCGACCGTCCAGGCCGCCCTGGCGGGCCGCCGGGACGGTCGTGGCCAGTCCGGTGCGCTCGGTGCCCGTGGGCAGCTCCTCGGAGCGGTCCGGACGGGCCTGGCCCGGGACGGCGCCGCTCGCGGCGAGGAGTTCGCTGGTCGGCCGGCGCATCCCGTAGCGCCGGTGCACCGCCTGCTTGGTGACCCCGAGGGCGGAGCCCACCGAGTCCCAGGAGAACCCCAGCGCCCGGTCGAACTCGACCGCCGCCGCCACCAGGGTCTCCACGCTCTCCCGCAGCTCCTGTGCCAGGCGCACGGTCGGCGCCGGCGCCCGCCCGTACACCACGAAGCCGGCCGAGGTGCTCGGTCGGCGCGGACGGTAGACGTTGCCCAGTTGAGCGGTGAGCGTCCGCAGCGCGTCGACCTGCCGCCTCACCCGCTCGATGTCCCGCACCAGCAGGTGCAGGCTCGCCCGCGCCCGGGCGTCGTGGTTGATCTGCTCGGCCATGGCCTACGTGCCACCTTCCGTACGGTTCAGCTCGGCCGGGACGCGGTGTCCCGTGCGCCCGGCCCCGGTCAATCTCTCTTGACCAACGCCGAAGCGGGGGCCGGGGTAACGCGGCTCGGCACAGTCGGGGCGTGCCGGGCGGCGATCCGGCGCCTATCCGGCGCCTATCCGGCGCCGATTCGGGCCCTGAGGCGGTGCCGGTCAGGGCTCCGGGGAAGCCCTCGGCGGGCGGCCGCGCGGGTTGCATAGACTGGCGGGTGAACCAGCCGCCGACCGCAGCCCGCGCCCCTACGGACAGGAGCCCGTACCCCGTGGCGATCCAGCCGATCCGTCTCTTCGGAGACCCCGTCCTGCGGTCCACCGCCCAGCCGGTGACCACCTTCGACAAGGAACTGCGCAAGCTGGTCGGCGACCTCACCGACACCATGCTGGACGCCCCCGGCGCCGGCCTCGCCGCGCCGCAACTCGGCGTCTCGCTGCGGGTGTTCACGTACCACGTGGACGGCGTCACCGGGCACCTGATCAACCCGGACCTGTCGCTGAGCGAGGAGGAGCAGGACGGCCCCGAGGGCTGCCTGTCGCTGCCGGGCCTGCGCTACGACACCACGCGCGCGTACGGCGTGGTGGCCAAGGGCTTCAACATGTACGGCGATCCGGTGACGGTGGAGGGCACGCAGTTGCTCGCCCGGTGCATCCAGCACGAGACCGACCACCTGGACGGCATCATCTTCATCGACCGGCTGGACCGCGAGCAGCGCAAGGCCGCGCTGAAGGCGATCCGGGAGGCGGACTGGGGCGCCGGGCCGGCCCCGGTGGTCAAGGTCTCGCCGCACAGCACCTTCGGTTCCGCCCGCTGAGTTCCGTCGGTTCCGGCGGCCCCGGTCGTTGTCGGTCTTCGTTGGTTTCTTGAACTTCCGTTTGCAGAAAGGCACTTGATGCGTCTCGTCTTCGCCGGCACCCCCGAGGTCGCCGTTCCCGCCCTGGACGCCCTGCTCGCCTCGGACCGGCACGAGGTCGTCGCCGTGGTCACCCGCCCCGACGCCCCGGCCGGGCGCGGGCGCAAGCTGGTCGCCAGCCCCGTCGCCCAGCGCGCCGAGGAGGCCGGGATCGAGGTCCTCAAGCCGGCGAAGCCCAGCGACCCGGACTTCGTCGCCCGGCTCACCGAACTCGCCCCCGACTGCTGCCCGGTGGTCGCCTACGGCGCGCTGCTGCGCCCCGGCACCCTGGAGATCCCCAAGCACGGCTGGGTCAACCTGCACTTCTCGCTGCTGCCCGCCTGGCGCGGCGCGGCCCCGGTCCAGCACGCGGTGCTGGCCGGCGACGAGGTCACCGGCGCGTCCACCTTCCTGATCGAGCAGGGCCTGGACTCCGGCCCGGTCTACGGCGTGATCACCGAGGAGATCCGCTCGACCGACACCAGCGGCGAGCTGCTCACCCGGCTCTCCCTCTCCGGTGCGCGGCTGCTCGCGGCCACCATGGACGGCATCGAGGACGGCTCCCTGCACGCCGTGCCGCAGCCGGCCGAGGGCGTCACGCTCGCGCCGAAGATCAGCGTCGAGGACGCGCGGATCGACTGGAGCCACCCCGCGCTGCGGATCGACCGGGTGGTGCGCGGCTGCGCGCCGGCGCCGGGGGCCTGGACGGAGTTCCGGGGTGAGCGGCTGAAGGTCACCGGGCCGGTCAGGCTGCTGCCGGACTCCACCGAGCTGGCGCCGGGAGAGGTCGCGATGGCGGGCAAGAACAGCGTCCGGGTCGGGACCGGCAGCCACGACATCGAGCTCGGGGAGGTGCGTCCGCAGGGGAAGAAGGAGATGCGGGCCGCCGACTGGGCCCGGGGCGCGCGCCTGGAGGCGGGGGAGCGCTTCGGGGGCTGACGCTCCGGTTTGGCGCTACTGTTCGTTTGAGATCGTCCGTGTTCGTTCGACTTCGTTGTCGTCCGATTGCGTTGTCGTCCGAGTTCGTTGCTAACCACCGTTCGTTGATAACCACCGCAGCACCTTGAGGCACCTGTGACCACCCCCAGCGCCAAGCGCGCCCCCCGCCCGCACCGCCGCCCGAAGAAGGACCCGGCCCGGATCGTCGCGTTCCGCGCGCTGCGTGCCGTCGACGAGCGCGACGCGTACGCCAACCTGATCCTGCCCTCGCTGCTCCGCGAGGCCGAGCAGAAGGGCATGGACCGGCGCGACGCCGCCCTCGCCACCGAGCTGGTCTACGGCACCCTGCGCCTGCAGGGCACCTACGACGCGGTCATCGCCGCCTGCATCGACCGGCCGCTCGGCAAGGTCGACCCGCCGGTGCTGGACGTGCTCTCGCTCGGCGCCCACCAGCTGCTCACCACCCGCATCCCCAGCCACGCGGCCGTCTCGGCGACCGTCGAGCTGGCCCGGGTGGTGCTCGGCGACGGCAAGGCCAAGTTCGTCAACGCCGTGCTGCGCCGGATCAGCGCCCACGACCTGGACGCCTGGATCGAGAAGGTCGCCCCGCCGTACGACAAGGACGCCGAGGACCACCTGGCGGTCGTGCACTCGCACCCGCGCTGGGTGGTCTCCGCGCTCTGGGACTCGCTCGGCCGCTGGCAGCCGGACGCCTCCGGGCGCGCCGCGATGGAGGAGCTGCTGCGGGCCGACAACGAGCGGCCCGAGGTCACCCTGGTCGCCCGCCCCGGCCGGGCCACCGTCGACGAGCTGGCCGACGCGCTCCCCGAGGCCGAACCGGGCCGCTGGTCCCCGTTCGCCCTGCGGCTCGCCGAGGGCGGCGACCCGGGCGCCGTCGCGGCCGTGCAGGAGAACCGGGCGGGCGTGCAGGACGAGGGCAGCCAGCTGGTCGCGCTGGCACTGGCCGCGGCGCCGCTGGACGGGCCGGACCGGCTCTGGCTGGACGGCTGCGCGGGCCCCGGCGGCAAGGCCGCGCTGCTCGGCGCGCTGGCCGCCGAGCGGGGCGCGGCGCTGGTCGCGAGCGAGAAGCAGCCGCACCGGGCCCGGCTGGTGGCACGGGCGCTGGCGGGCAACCCCGGCCCGTACACCGTGATCGCGGCCGACGGGACGCGCCCGGCCTGGCGGTCCGAAGGCTTCGACCGGGTGCTGGTCGACGTGCCGTGCTCCGGCCTCGGCGCGCTGCGCCGCCGCCCGGAGGCGCGCTGGCGGCGCCGGCCGGCGGACATCGCGGCCTTCGGCCCGCTCCAGCGGGACCTGCTGCGTTCGGCCATCGAGGCCACCCGGGTCGGCGGCGTGGTCGGCTACGCGACCTGCTCGCCGCACCTCGCGGAGACCCGGGCGGTCGTGGACGACGTGCTGCGGGCCGAGGGCGGCCGGGTCGAGTGGATCGACGCGCGCCCGCTGCTGCCCGGCGTCCCGGCGCTCGGCGACGGGCCGGACGTGCAGCTGTGGCCGCACCTGCACGGGACGGACGCGATGTACCTGGCGCTGCTGCGGCGTACCGCCTGACGGCGGGGTGCCGATGCCGCCTCCCCGGTCGGGGTCGCTTCCCCGGCCGGGGTCGTCACCTCGGCGGGGGTCGTCGCTTCGGCGGGGAGGCCGGCCGGGCGGCTCCGGCAGGTGAACCGCCGCCTGTCCGGGCGGGGTTGACGCGGCGTCGGATGTCGGCTTCCATGGCTGCTGTGTAGCCGCTCGGCTGCATGATCTTTGGGGGGCAGGCTTCGTCGCGTCGAGCGGCGGAAGCCGGGGAAGCAACCCCACAAGACATGCGGCGCGATGCGGCTGTTTCGTTGTGTGGAGTCGGATCCTCGGCGCTGCCCTCCCCGGCCGTGGGAGGCGGCAGTGTCATCGGAGATTCGACATTCGACGAGGGAGCCTGCCGGTTCACGGGGTGACGGTGGTGCCGGGACGGACGGCCGCGCGCTCGATCTGATCGCCCTGATGTCGATCCTGGCGGTGTGCACCCTGATCTGCCTGCTGGCCGGTACGGGGGCGCTCCAGGCGGTCATCGGTGCGGCGGGCATCCTGTTCGCCGCCTGGCGGACACCGCGGGGCTCCGGGCGGGAGGAGGGGCGTCGGCGCGGGCCCCGTGGGTGAGGCGGGGGCGGCCGCGGCCGTGGGCGGCTTGCATCTCCCGTAGGGGGAGGTAGCAGGGTGGTGGCCATGAACGGCGACGCGCTCTGGACGATCGGTGAGCTGGCCCGGCGCACGGGGCTGACGGTCAAGACCGTCCGCTTCTACTCGGACCAGGGGATCGTGTCGCCGGCCGACCGCAACCCGGCCGGCCACCGGCGGTACGGCCCCGAGGCCGTCGCACGCCTCGAAGCAGGCCCTCTCTTTCGGACCACGCCGGGTGCACGACGCCGGAGCACGCACCTCGCCGCGTTGTCGTCGGTCGCCGATGCTCCGCATGGACTCCCTCCTCCGCCTTGCGATGCACGCACTCCGACGCCGCGCGCTGATCCGACGTGGTCCGAAAGAGAGGACCTAATCCACACCCTGCGGGAACTCGGGCTCGGACTACCCGCGATCCGACGGGTGGTGGAGCGTGAACTGACGCCGGCCGACGTCGCCGCCGCGCAGGCGGAGGCGATCGACCTCCAGATCCGGGTGCTGCGGCTGCGGCGGGCGGTGCTCGGGGCGGTGGCCCGGCTCGGTTCCACACCTGAGGAGTTGACGCTCGTGCACCGGTTGGCCCGGCTCACGGAGGATGAACGGGGACGCCTGATCGGGGAGTTCCTGACGGGGGTGTTCGGCGGGATCGAAGACGGCGGGATCGAAGACGGCGGGGTCGGGGGCGGCGGGCGGTTGGCCGCGGTGGCGCGCTCGTTGACGCCGGAGTTGCCGGGGGAGCCGTCGGTCGAACAGATCGAGGCCTGGGTGGAGTTGGCGCAGCTGGCGGGGGACGCCGGGTTCCGGGCGCTGCTGCGCGGGCTCGCCGAGGCGGAGGCCGCGGAGGCGGCCGGAACGGGGCTGCCGAGGCCCGGACTGGCGGTGGCGGTGCGGGAGTTGGCCGGGCCGGCGGTCGCGGCCGGGGTGGAGCCCGGGTCGGCGGAGGCGGCGGCGGTCGTCGCGGTGCTGGCGGAGCGGTACGGGCGGTGCTGCGCGGGGGCGGTGCCGGGGGATGCCGGGGCGGTGCGCGACCGGTTGGCGGAGCGGCTGGGGGCGATGGCCGATCCGCGGCGGGAGCGGTACCTGGAGCTGCTGGCGGTGGTCAACGGTTGGGCCGCGCCGGAGAGTTGGGCGGCCGAGGTGGACTGGGCGGTGCGCGCGGTGGCGTGAGTCGGGGCTGCTCGGCGGTGGGGCGGCGAGGTGGCGAGGTGGTGGGGCGGTGGGGCCGTGGGGTGGTGGGTCTGTACGGCTACCGGCGGGTGGGGCCGGAGAAGGTGGTGAGGAAGGCGTGGGCCTGGGCGCGGAGGTGGTCGACCGGCGGGTCCTCGCAGATCACCTCCAGGCCGAGTCCGGTGGCCCGGCCCAGGTCGTAGTAGGACTGGTAGGCGAGGTACGGGCGGTGGTCGTCGGTGGGGTCGAGGCCGACGGCGAAGGTCGCGAAGTGGGGCTGCGGCCCGCCCGGGGCGGGGGCCGGCCCGCTGCGGGAGAGCTGCCACTCGAACTCGTACGGCTCGGGTTCGGCGGGCAGGTCCAGCAGGGCCTGGGCGAGCCGGCGGACCTCGTCCGGGTTCGCGAAGGGGATCGACTCCGACGAGGAGGGGGCCGAGGCGAGCAGTTCCCAGGCGTCGCCGTTGTGGCCGACGGTCAGGGCCCACTCGCCGCTCGGGTCCTGCCAGCGGCAGCTGATGATCGGGTCCACGGCGGTCAACCTCCCTGTGGCGCTGGATCGTTCGTACCTCATCATGGTGGCACACCGGTCGCTGCGGGGGCCTCGGCCGCGAGCCGTCCTCGGGCCCGTTGCCAGGCTTCCTGGAGCGTGCGGCAGCCGTGGCCCGCTCCGGGTGCGCCCTGCGGGGCGGGTCGGTCAGCCGGTCAGTCGGCGGCGGGGGCCGGGTGCCAGGGGCGGTCGGGGCGCGTCTGGACCGGGGCGGAGGTGAGGCGCAGCGCGTACACCTCGCGGTCGGTGGCCTCGTACGGGACCTGGCCGAGGTACTCGTGGCCGGTCAGGTGGCACCAGGCGGGGAGGTCGAGCGGGGCGGCGGGGTCGGTGGTGTGGATGTGGACCACCGCGCCGGCGGGGAGGTGCGCGATCCGGGCGCGCAGCCGGAGCAGGAGCTGGACGCAGAGCAGGCCGGTGCCGTCGATGGTGAGGTCGGGGGCGTTCGGGGCGTCGGGGGCGGCGGTTTCGGGGGCGGTCATCGGGGCGTCTCCTGGGTGATGTGCCAGAGGCGGCGGGGCAGTTCGCCCTCCTCGAAGGGGTGGACGTCGGTCAGGTGCCAGCCTTCGGCGAGCCTGTCCACCAGCTCGCGGGGGAAGAAGTGGACGGCGAAGCCGCCGTGCTCCCAGATGTCGTCCCCGTGGCCGGTGCCGGCGCCGTAGTGGGCGTCGCCGGTGTGGCGGACGGTGTGGACGAGGGTGCCGCCCGGGCGCAGGACCCGGCGGACCTCGGCGACGAGCGCCTCGATCTCCCCGGTGGAGAGCGCCATGCAGAGCAGCATGTGGGCGAAGACCGCGTCGACGGAGGCGTCGGGGAGGGACAGCGGGTCGCGGACGTCGTGGGTGAGGACCGAGAGCCGGTCGGCCAGGCCCTGGTCCGCCGCGGTGGCGCGCAGCTGCTCCAGGCCGGTCGGGCTGAAGTCGGCGGCCAGCACGCGGAAACCCGCCCGGGCGAAGTGCAGCGCGTCGCGTCCGTGACCGGCGCCGAGTTCCAGCACCTCCCGGGCCCCGGCGGCGGCGAACACTCCGGCGGCGTACTCGGCGGGGGCGGAGGGCCGCTCGCCGTACATCCCCGGGTTGGCGGTGTAGGTCTGCTGCCAGTGCGCGCGTTGGGCGTCCGCGAGGGCGCGCTCCGGGCCGGGCCCGGTGTCGGGGGTGTCGGTCATGGTGCGGCCCTTCGCGGGGTGGGGTGGTGCGGGTGGTGCGGGTGGTGCGGGTAGTGCCGGTTGTTGCGGATGGCACGGGGGGTGCCCTGTGGTGCGGGGCCAGCCTAGGACGTGGGCTCGGGCGGAGGGTGTGGCGGGGTGCGGAAGGGCGTGCGCGGGGGCGGTGAGGCGGGCGGATCAGCCGAGGTGCCGGCCCGGGGCGGTGCCGCCGAGGCGGGTGAGCAGGGTGGACAGCCGGCCGAGGTCCTCGGCGCTCCACTGCTCCGCCGCGAAGTGCTCGGCGGCGACCTTGCGGGCGGTGTACAGCATCTCGGCGAGCCGCTCGCGGCCGGTCGGGGTGAGGGCGGCGTAGGTGACCCGGGCGTCGCGGGCGGCGGCCTCGCGGGCGACCAGGCCGATCCGCTCCAGCGGTGCGAGGCCGCGGGTCACGCCGGAGGCGGTGAGCCCGAGGGCCTCGGCGAGGTCGACCCGGCGCATCCGGCCGCCGGGGGCCTGGGAGAGGTGGAGCAGCATGGTGAAGTCGGCCAGGCTGACGCCGTGCAGGCGGCTGAGGCCCGCGTCGAAGCGCTTGACCACGGCGGTCTGGGCGCGGACCAGCCGCAGGGCGGTGTCCAGGGGATCGGGGCTCGGGCTCGTTGCGGCCGGTGCGGTCGCGGCCCGGTCCACCTGGTCCGGCTGCTGCTGGTCTGAACGCTGATGGTCTGGACGCTCTGTCATTGCCACCTCCTTGACTGCTCAAGTATAGCGCCAGGGCGAGCCGTCAAGGAGGTGGCGGAGGGGGGAGGGGAGGGGTGGGTCAGTGCGCGGTGTTGGCGGCGCGGCGCTGACGCTTGCCGAGCGGGGCCTGGGAGAGGTCCTCGGCCTGGGAGCGGAGGTTCTTGTAGCCGTAGCCGCGTTCGATGAGCCAGTCCCGCGCCGACTGCTCGGCCCGCTCGGTGGCCTCCAGGATGTCCTCCTCGGCCTCGCCCTCGTCGAGGAAGCGGAAGGTGAAGGCGGCCCGGGCGGAGACGTCGTAGCTGAGGTGGCCCTCGCGGGTGAAGGCGGCGCGCAGCACGTCGTGCTCGGGGGCGGCGGCGAGCAGTTCGGCACGCTGGTCGGCGGTGAGGCCGTCGAAGACGCCGCGCACCATGATGCGGAAGGTTCGAGTGGTCATCCCCCGACCATAGGCAGTGCGGGCCGCCGACCGCCAACGTGATTCCTGGGCCGGGCGCTTCTCGGTGACGGTCGGTGGTCGCGGGCCTCCTTGGGCGCCCGTAGGCGGTCGTCGGGTGGTTGCCGGTGGTGGTGGGCGCCGGTCAGGCGGGGGTGAGTACTTCGGCGAGCTCGTCCGCGTACCGGGTGAGCCGGTCGAGCCCGGGGCCTCCTCGGGCGAGCCGGAAGCCGTGCCGCCGACCGTGGAAGGCGGCCTGGACGGCGTGGAGTTGGGTCCAGCGGCGGAGGCGTTCGCGGTCCAGCTCGGCGGCCTCGGCGAAGACGTCGAGCGCGCGGAGGAGTGCGCGCTGCCGGTCCTGCGCGTCGAGCAGCGTCAGGGCGTGGACCTTGAGCAGGGTGCCGCCGTCGTAGGCGCGGTCTCCCACGTAGCCCTTGGGGTCCACGGCCAGCCAGGGTTCGCGCTCCGCCCGCAGGATGTTGCGGGGGTGGAGGTCCCCGTGGACGAGCACGTCCGGCTGGGTGCGGGCGAGTTCGCGGACGGTCGCGAGGGCGGCGCCGACCGTGCGGGCCGGCAGGGGGTGGGAGAGGGAGGCCGCGTCGGCGCGCAGGGCGGCCTCCCATTCCGCGGCCTGCTCGCTCAGCCGGGGCAGGCCCGGGGGCGCCGGGACGGCGAGCCGCCGGCTGAGCCGCCCGGCGACCGTCGGCACCTCGTCGGTGTCCCGGGCCTCCGCGAGCGTGGTCGGGCTCGCCCGTTCGAGCAGCATCGCGAAGCGCTCGTCGTCCCGTTCGTAGAGCCGGACGGCGCCCCGGCCCGCCCACACCGCGAAGGCGTCCGGCTCGTGCACGTTGCCGGGGTGGGGGAACGAGACCTTCAGTACGGCCACGCGCTCGGCCGCCTGCCGGACCGGGAGGATCAGGCCGACCCCGCCGTGGGTGGCGGCGCCGTCCGGCACGCAGCCCCAGCGTTCCAGCAGCTCGGCGGCGAGGCCGGGGAGTTCGGCGATCCAGGCCGCGCCGGGGGCTCCCTCACGGTCGATGGTGGTGCGGGCGAGCCCGCCGGGGATGCTGATCATCTGCTTCCTTTCGACGGTGGGGGGAGGGTGCTGGTGTGGCTTGCCGGTTCGGTCCGGTCCGGTCGGGCTCAGGGGGCGAAGGGGCCGAAGGTCGTGGCGGCGAGGCGGAGCGCCGGTGCCGGGGTGCCGCTCCCGGCGCCGACGGAGTAGACCAGCCGCCTGCGCAGGTCCGGGGTGGTGAAGAAGCCGTCGGAGTACCCGAGGTCGTGCCCGGTCTTGCCCCAGAGCACCGTGCCGTCCCGCAGCGGGACGGCCATCAGTCCGGCGCTGTAGCAGGCCCGACCCTTGTCCGGACCGAACAGGCACTCGCCCGCTCCGCGTACGGGCACCAGCCGGCCGGAGGCGTCGCGCGGCAGGGTGAGCAGGTCGTGCAGCTGCTGCGGAGGCAGGAGTTCGCCGTCGAGCAGGGCGCGCAGGAACCTGTCCAGGTCGGCCGGGGTGGACACCATCGACTCCGGGTTGCCGCCCTGCTCGGAGACGTCCGTCGGGGTGTCGGCGCTGTCGGGGACGTAGCCGGCCAGGTGGGGCTCGGGCATCGCGGGCCTGCCCTCCGTCACCTCGGTGTGCCGCAGGCCGAGCGGCTTCAGGATGCGGGCCGTCACCTCCTCCCTGATCGTGTGCCCCGTCACCTGCTCGATGATCCGGCCCGCCACCCGGTAGTTGAAGTTGTTGTACTCCTGCTCGCTGCCCGGATCGAAGGCCGGGCCGGCCTCCGGCAGGCCGCGCTCCGGGTGGGGCCGAAGCGTCCGCTGGACGACCAGGTCGAGCGTCTCGATCGCGAAGCGGTTGGCGATCAGTCCGTCGCGCTTCTCCAGCTCGGTGCCCTCGAGTTCCGGGCCCTCGACGGCCTGCGGAAGTCCGCTGGTGTGGTCGAGGAGTTGACGGACGGTGATCGGCAGCGTGAAGCTCGCGGGCAGCGTGCCGGGCAGGTACTGCTGGACGGTGCCGTCCAGGGAGATCCGCTGCTCGGCGGCGAGTTGGAGCAGCACCGCGGCGACGAAGGTCTTGTTGATGCTGCCGATCCGGAACGCCGCGTCCGGCGCCACCGGCCGCCCGCTCGCCCGCTCGCCGGATCGTCGGCGCTGCCGCGCCAGACCAGGCCGTCGGCCGTCACCCGGGCGACCGCGCCCGCCACCGGGTCGCCCGGCCGGGCGGCGATCGCGGCGTCGAGGGCGGCCGGATCGAGGACAGCCGGACCGAGAGCGGCCGGAGCAGGCGTGGCGGCGAAGGCGGGTGCGGTGGATGCGGACGCCGCCGCGAGGAGCAGGGCGGCGAGGCCCCGCGCGAGGGTGGCGGGTTTGCTGACGGCCATGTGCCCTCCGAAGCGGGTGGGACGGCTGTGGGGCGGAGCGATCCGCCCTGGAGAACACGCGGCTGACGGTCATTCAGTTGCACACGACCGGTGCGAAGGCGGAGAGCGCGGGCACGGAACACGGTGGGGACTCCCTTCCACGGCGGCCCGGGTGGCCACCGTCGCGATGCCCCCAAGAGTGATCGCCGGAAGCCCCTTCGCGCATGTGCCGTTCGGCAGGAATCCGGCGGGAAAGCGGCCGGGCCTCCCCTGCCGATCGGCAGGGGAGGCCCGGGGTGCGGACGCGGACCACACGGGAGGCGGGACGCGACAGCGATTGGGGGAGCGCCGGCTACACCCGCGCCGGCAGCCGGGTGCAGACCGCCCCCGCCACCAGCGGAGCGGGCTCGGCGCCCAGGACGCCGAGGGTGAAGGCGGTGGTCAGCGCGCTGATGTCGCGGGACTCGCGGAGCAGCAGGTGGTTGGCGCCCGGGGCCTCGTACCGCGCGAGGTCCGGGACGACCCGCCGGGCGCGCAGCGCGTACTCCAGGGACTGGGTGGCGCTGGCCGAGCTGTGGTCCCCGGTGCCGTGGACGATCAGCACCCGCCGCCCGGCCAGCTGGTCGACCGGGTCGCCGCTGGGCAGCCACGGCGCGATCCCGGCCACGCCGACCACCGAGGGGTGCCCGGCGCACCAGAAGGCGGCGCGCCCGCCCAGCGAGTTGCCGATCAGCACGACGGGTGCGCCCGGGTAGAGCCGGGCCAGCTCGTCGAGCGCCCAGCGGGTGTCGACGGCGGTGTCGGCGTCCGCGTCGTTCCAGCCGCCGTGGCGGTAGCGCAGCAGGTGCACCGCGAGGCCGTGCGGCCGGCCGCGGTCGGTGAGCTCGGTGGCCAGGTCCCGCAGGCCCAGCTCGGCGACCCGCATCGGTGCGCGCCGACTGCGGAGGAACCCGCCCGGCAGCAGCAGGGCGACGCCGGTGACCGGCTCCTCGCCCCGTCGTGGGGTCAGCTCTGCGGTGCGCGGACGCTGCGCTCGGAACACGCGAATTCCCTCCTGATGTGTACAGGCGGATTCTACGGTTCCGAGGAGGGGTCGCGGTGCGCGAGCAGGGACCACAGGACCCAGCCGGAGACCCGGGTGCGCTCCACCATGACCTTCGCCCAGCGGGCGCCGAGCGGTGAGGTCCAGGTGTCCACGACCTCGACCCGGTCACCCGAACGGGCGAGTCCGATGACGGTCTCCTCGCCGAAGTGGTCGACCCGGACGTTGGCGGCGTTGGCCGACACCTCCCACCAGCCCGCACCGGGCTCGGGCGGCAGGTCGGTGCCCGCCGTGACGGCCGTCGGGATCAGCAGGATGCCCAGCGCGACCACGGTGGCCGCCGCACGGCCGATCACGGCCACGGGGACCTCCGTGCGGTGGTCCGCGCGGTGCCGCGGACGGGCAGCGGTGGTGGCGTCGGGATCAGGGGAGGCATGTACAGCAGAACGAGCCGACCGGGCGTGCGCGTACAGTCCGGCGCCGAGGTTGACCCGGTCGGCGCAGCACGACGTGCGGACCCGGTGCCGCCGGTGCGCCGGCGGACGCCCGACGCATGTCAACTGTCCGGCCGTAGCGCGGGGTTGGCGCGCCCTGGCGGACGGCCGTCGAGTCGTCTGGCCGCGGCTCGGGGTGCGGACAGGCCCGGTCGGGCGGGGCGGTCACACGGCCCGGTCACAAGGGGCGGTCACAGGGGGCGGTCACTCCGGGCGCTGCTCCGCCAGGAGCTTCGCCCGGGTCTCCCGGACGAACGCCGCGACGACGTCCGCGTCGGCGAGCACGCGGGTGACGACCCGTCCGCCCCGGCCCGGTCCGGTGCGCTCCGTGATCCGCAGCTCGCGCGTGTCCTCGGCGCTGATGTCCTGGAGGTCGCTCCACAGCAGCGGGGCCGTGGGGTGGTCGTCGTCGGGGTCGAGGAGGAGCCCCGCGGGCAGCACGGCGAGCACCGTCCCGAACAGGACGTGTCCCTCCTCCTCGAACCGCTCGTGCAGCGGCGCGGTGTAGCGCGGCAGCAGGCCCGCGCGGATGGCCTCGGCCAGCCCCGGTTCGTAGCGGCCCGCCAGTTTCGAGACCACGAAGGGGGTTTCGCGGCCGCGCGCCAGGATGAGGACGCGGCCGAAGTGCTCGACGCTCAGGTTGCCGCGGAACTCCATCCGGGAGGGTATGTACTCGTAGCTCTCGATGGCGTCCCAGGGCAGGGCGCGGAAGTCGCCGCCGGCGTGGTGGAGGACGAGGCCGCCCTGGTAGCGCGCCACGGCGACCAGCCCGGAGCGCGGCGGGACCTTCTGGTAGGCCACGGCGGCCGCTGCCACGGCGGCGACCGCGAGGGCAGCACCCCACCAGGTCCAGCCGGAGGCGGCGAGGACGAGGATGCCGGGCAGCCCCAGGCCCCACTTGCCCACGCCGTCGCCGATCCGGCGGCTCGTCCGGTACAGCCGCCGCCGTTCGCCCAGGCCCGCCTCGGCCGCGACCTCGTCGCAGCGGGTGGCACCACTCATCGCTGACTCCCCTCGGCTGTGGAGCGCGCCAGTCTAGTCAGGGTGGTCGGACAGCCGGTCGGGGCGGCCGGGTGGTCGGGCCGGGTGGGTGGTGAAATCCCTTGCCCGCAAAGGCTGGTAACACTGTTTCTGATCGGTTACGTTGTTACCCATGAGCACGCCCTACCAGGACGCGCAGCGGGTCGGCCAGGATGCCGTACGCGCCGTGATCCTCGACCGCGCCATCTCCCTCCTCGTCGCCGAAGGCCCCGCCGCGCTGACCGTGCGCCGGATCGCCGCCGAGATCGGCTCCTCGACCAAGGTGCTGTACACGATGTTCGGCGGGAAGGAGGGGCTGCTCGACGCGCTGTACCGGGAGGGCTTCGCACGGTTGCGCCGGGCGCAGGAGCAAGTCCCGCGCGGGAGCGACCCGTTGGAGTACCTGACCGAGCTCGGCCGCGCCTACCGGGAGCGGGCCGTCGCCGAACCCGCCTACTACCGCGTGATGTTCGAGCAGCCGGTGCCCGGATTCCGGCCCAGTGCCGAGGCGTTGGCCCTGGCCGACGGCGCGTTCGGCGCCTCGGTGGCCGCCGTCGAGGCCTGCATGGCGGCCGGGGTCTTCCGGCCCGGCGACGCCCTGGAGGTCTCCAACCTCTTCTGGGCGGCCACCCACGGCGCGGTGAGCCTGGAGCTCGCCGGCCACTTCGCGTCGGCCGAGGCCGGGGCGCGCTACGAGGCGCTGATGGCCGCACTGGGGCGGGCGTTCGGCGCCGGTTCGTGAACGAGTCCGGACACCCCATCACCTGACGAGAGGCCGAGACGATGAGCCCAGGCGACCCGATCCGCAACAGCACGATCGGCAAGAGCAACGGCAACGGCGCGATCAGCAACAGCAACAGCAACAGCAACGGCAACAGCAACAACGGTACGAGGCGCAGCCGCTACGTCTCCGGGAATTTCGCCCCGGTGGCCGAGGAGGTCACGGCCTACGACCTGCCCGTCACCGGCCGGATCCCCGCCCACCTCGACGGCCGCTACCTGCGCAACGGCCCCAACCCGCTGGGCATCGACGACCCGGGCGCACACCTGTGGACCCTCGGTGCGGGCATGGTGCACGGCGTGCGGATCCGGGACGGGCGCGCCGAGTGGTACCGCAACCGCTGGGTCCGCTCCGGCGCGGTCGCCGACCGGCTCGGTGAGCCCCGGCGCGGCACGCCCGTCGACGAGCGGATGGACATCTCCCCCAACGTGCAGGTCGCGGGCCTCGCCGGGCGCACCTACGCGCTGCTCGAGGGCGGCATCCGCCCGTACGAACTCACCTACGAGCTGGACACGGTGGGGCCGTGCGGGCTGGGCGCCACGCCGGAGGGGTACAGCGCCAACGCCCACTCGGTCGTCGACCCGCACACCGGGGAACTGCACTCGCTGGCCTTCCTGTACGGCTCCGAGCAGGTGCAGCACATCGTGATGGACGCGGCCGGCACCGTCCGGCGCAGCACGCTGATCGAGGTGCCCGGGAACCCGTACATGCACGACTTCGCGCTCACCGAGCGGTTCGTGCTGCTGTACGACACCCAGGTGGTGTTCAGCCCGGCGCACCTGGCCACCGGGGCGCCCTTCACCTGGGACGAGCGGCGCGCCGCCCGGGTCGGGGTGATGCCGCGCGAGGGCGGCGCGGTGCGGTGGTTCGAGCTCGAGCCGCACCTGGTCGGGCACACCCTCAACGCGTACGAGCGGACGGCGGACGAGCTGGTGGTCGACGTCGTGCGGCACCCGCCGGGCATGGACCTGCGGAACATCGGCGCGAGCCGCCCCACGCTCGACCGCTGGACGGTCGACCTGGCGGCGGGGACGGTCCGGGAGGAGCGGCTGGACGACCGGGTGCAGGAGTTCCCGCGCCTCAACCCGCGGCACACCGGCCGCCCCTACCGCTACGGCTACGCGGCCGCCGTCGAGCTCTACGCGCCGCCGACCGGCCCCGGGGACGACCGCCCGGACGAGGGCTTCAGCAACGCCCTGCTCAAGCACGACCTGAGCCGGGGGACCGTCGAGGCCCACGAGTTCGGGCGCGACGGGGCGGTGGGCGAGGCGGTGTTCGTCGCCGCCGAGTCGCCGACGGCGGAGGACGACGGGTATCTGATGGCGTACGTCCACGACCCGGAGCGGGGAGCGGCGGACCTGGTGGTCCTCGCCGCCCAGGACTTCACCGGCGAGCCCCTGGCCCGCATCCACCTGCCGGTGCGGGTGCCCCTGGGCCTGCACGGCAACTGGGTGCCGGGCGGGGACAGGGTGCCTGGCGGGGACCGGACCGCGGGCCGGGGCGGGGACACGGGCTGGAGCTGAGGGGCCAAAATGTGCCCGCTGCGAGCACGGGCGGGATCGCGCCCGGCGGCACCGCGGGGGAGGGCGTCGGCGTAGGGGACGGGGGTCTCGACGGCGGCGAGGGCGGTGCGGGCGGCGAGGGCGGCGAGGGGGAGGCCCTGGGAGCCGGGGCGGAGCCGCCCCGGCGGGGTCATCGGGGCCGGGTGGCGCGGAGGGAGTAGGTCTGCGGGGCGGGGGCGCCGGCGGGGACGCGGAAGTGGGCGTGGGCGTGCTCGTGGAGGAAGTCCAGGCGCAGGCCCGCGTCGGCCAGGGCGGTGACGACCTCGCCGAGGCCGTGCTGCCACTGGACGGTGACGGTGGAGTCGAGCCGGGCGTCCGGGTCGGCGTAGGTGCCGGGGTAGTCGACGACGATCGGGGTGCGCTCGAAGTAGTCCTCCGCGAAGCCGCGCCCGTCGTCGGCAAGGACGTCGGCCACCGGGTGGTACTCGGCGAGGTAGAGGAAGCCGCCGGGGGTGATGAGCGAGGCGACCGTCCGGGCCCAGCGGGTGAGGTCGGGGAGCCAGCAGAGCGCGCCGAAGCCGGTGTAGACGATGTCGTACGTCCGGCCGTCGAGCGCCTCGGCGGCGGCGTAGACGTCGGAGGTGACGAAGCGGGCGTCGGCGGCGCCGATCCGGGCGGCGAGGTCGGTGGCGGCCGCGACGGCCGGGGCGGAGAAGTCGAGCCCGGTGACGACGGCGCCGCGGCGGGCCCAGGAGAGGGTGTCGAGCCCGAGGTGGCACTGGAGGTGGAGCAGGGTGCGGCCGGTGACGTCGCCGACCTCGGCGGGCTCGTAGTCCTGGAGGGTGTCACGGCCCGCGACGAAGCCGGGCAGGTCGTAGAAGGGGCCGGCGGCGTGGACGGGGACGCGCTCGTCCCAGTTCGCGCGGTTGGCGGTGCGCCAGTCGGGGGTGGTGGATGGCGTGGTCATGCCGGGCAACGCTAGTCAGCGGCCCAGGGGCGGGCAATCGATTTCCGCGCCCGGCGCGCGCCGTGGACAGCAGGTGCCCCCGGCGCCCCGGGCCCGGTATGTGCGGGTCATGGCCGGGGTTTTCCCTGCTCTTTGTTCCGGATCATGGCGCGCTCTGCGACGATCCGATGATCGTCGCCCCGACGCGGTGGGCGGCGCGTCGCAGGGGAGAGACCGGCATGGCCGTTCGGCCCGAGGACAGTGTCGTCCGGGCGAAGTGGGGAGTGTGGTCCGCCTGGGACCGGGAGACCTGGATGGTGGTCTCCGGCGGGGTGCTGGGGGCGCTGTTCGCGAGCATGGGGCTGGCGGTGCTGTTCGGCCCGGCGAACGGGTTCGGCGGCGACAGCCTCGCGTACATGGGGATCATCAGCATCCTGGGGCTGATGCCCTGCGGCGCGGGCTTCGTCTGGGCGCTGATCCACCCGAGGGCCGGGTTCCCGTCGGCCGCCGTCGGGGCGGTACTGGGGCTCGGGATCTTCGTCGGCTTCGCCGGGGACGGCCTCAACGACTCCTGGAAGGCGCCGCTGGACCGGCCGTCGACGATCCGCGCGGTGGGCAGCTGGACCAGCGGGGACCTGGTGGTCCGGGCCCGGCCGGACCTGGTGGTGGCGTACCGCCGGACGAGCGGGGCCGTCGCCTGGCACTGGGCCCCGCCCGGGGAGGACACGGTGTGCGCGATGAGCCGGACGACCGGACCTGACGGCACGGGCCGCGGCGGCGCCCTCGGCCTGATCGGCCACGCGCCGCACGACAAGCCGTGCTCCGCCGTCACCGCGCTCGACCTCTCCGACGGCAGGGAGGGCTGGACCGCCGCCGTGGACGCGCCCGCCCGGGACGGGGACGACGCGACTCCGGACGTGGTCGCGGTGGCCGGGCAGCAGGCCCTCCTCCAGGAGAAGGCCGGCTGGCGCGCCGTACGGCTGGCCGACGGCCGGGACGTCTGGCGCGGCACGGCCGACCCGGGCTGCACCCCGCTGCAGGTCGCGGGCGGGCCCGGGGACGCCGTCACGGTCGCGCAGTGCGGCGCCGCGCCGCCCGTGCTGCGCTCGCTGGCCCCGGCGGACGGCCGGGAGCAGCGGCGGATCGCGCTGCCCGCGGCGGGCGGGCTGAAGAACCTCGCGGTGGTCTCGGTCGACCCGCTCGCGGTGTGGGTGGACGCCCAGGCCGAGCGCGGCACCCACGCGGTGCTCAGCTACGACCGGACCGGCCGGCAGCGGGCGGTGATACCGGTCGCCGGGGACGAGTACGACCTGGACGTGATGCTGGGCGGGCTGCACGCCTTCGACGAGTTCAGCGCCCGGCCGCTGTTCGGCGGGGTGGTGGTCGGGGACCTGTTCGTCGTACCGGGGGAGAAGCCAGGCGACATCGGCATCAGCGGCGGCAAGCACCCGAGCCGCACCGCCACCGGCCGGCTGCTGGCGTACTCGCTGACGGACGGCGGCAAGCGGTGGACGGCGGGGCTGGACGACCAGGTGACCGGCCTGGTGGTGGACGGCGGCTCGGTGTGGGCGATGACCCGGGGCCGGGTGACCAGGGTGGAGGCGGCGACCGGGCGGCAGAGCGCCGTGCTGGACGTCAACGACACCGCGTCGCTCTATCCGGTGGACCTGTCGGTGTCGGACGCGGAGCGGTTCACGGTGGTCGCGGAGGACGGGACGCGGGACGAGCCGCCGGTGCGGGCGATGAGCTGACGGGGCCGGGACGGGGCCCGCCGCCGACGGACCTGACCCTTTCGGGTGGTTGTGTCAGTCTGGTGGGGGAGCACCGCCGAGACCGGGAGACTCGTGATGGCCGAGATCAGGGTGAACGGGGTGGCGCTGCACTACGAGGCCCGTGGCGAGGGCCCCGGCGTCGTCCTGGTGCACGGTTCCTGGAGCGACGCGGACTCCTGGGCGCGGGTGCTGCCCGGCCTGGCGGAGTCCACCACCGCGGTCGCCTACGACCGCCGGGGGCACAGCCGCAGCGAGGACCCGCTCACCCAGGGTTCGGTGCACGAGGACGCGGCCGACCTGGCCGGGCTCATCCACGAGCTGGGCCTCGCGCCCGCCTTCGCCTACGGCGACTCCTACGGAGCCCTGGTCGTCCTCCGGCTCGCCGCCGCCCGGCCCGACCTGCTGCGCGGGATCGCCGTGCACGAGCCGCCGGGCACCGGCATCCTGCTCGCCGACCCGGACCTGCGACCGCTCGGCACCGGCTTCGCCGACCGGATCGCCGCCGTCCGGGAGCTGCTGGAACAGGCCGAGTCGGCGGCCGCCGCCGAACTGTACGTGGACAGCCTCGCCTTCGGCCCCGGCGCCTGGGAGCAGCTGCCCGCGCCGGTCCGGCACAGCTACATCCGCAACGCGCCCACCTACCTGGACGAGCTGCGCGACCCGGACGCGCTCGACCTCGACCTCATCGGGCTCGCCCGCTTCGGCGAGCCCGCGCTGCTCACCCAGAGCGACGAGAGCGCGCCGATGTTCGGCGAGGTGCTGGACCTCATCGACCTCACCCTGCCCAAGGCGGAACGCCACCTGTACGGCGGCGCCGGGCACGCCCCGCACCTGTCGCAGCCGGAGGAGTGGGTGCGGGTGGTGCTGCCGCGGGCGCTGCTCTGAGATTGCCGCGGCTTCCGCGATTGATGTGACGGTGCGTCACCGTCGCTGGCTCCGTCGGGGATTCGCCCCTGGTCGAATCCCCGGATAACCGCTCGCCTTCGCCGTCGTCCCGGGCGCAGGCTACTTCCGTGACCGCGTCGCACGGGCGCGGTGCGAGCGGAAGGACTCACATGACGAGCACGCGCGGCCGCATCGCCGCCCTGCTGGGCGCCGTCGCGGTGGTCGCCGGCACCACGCTGGCCACTCCCGCGGCCGCCACGGCCGACACACCCGCCACGGCCAGGCCAGGCGGCGGGATCACCGGGCAGGCGCCCTGCCCGGACGCGCCCGAGTTCACCTGCGGGACCCTCACCGTCCCGCTCGACCACAGCGGCGCCGTCCCCGGCACCCTCGACCTCGCCGTGGCCGTCGCCGGGAACACCGCGGCCCCCAAGGGCGACCTGCTGTTCCTCACCGGCGGCCCCGGCCAGCCCGGCGTCCCGTTGATGAAGCGGATCGCCGGCAAGATGGCGCCCGTCCTCAAGGACTACCGCCTGGTCATGTACGACCAGCGCGGCACCGGCGCCCGTGCGCTCCAGTGCCCCGGCCTCCAGGAGGACATGGGCTCCTCCGACCTCGCCGTGCCGCGCAAGCAGTCGATCGCGGACTGCGCCGCCACCCTGGGCCCCAACGCCCGCTTCTACAGCACCGCGGACACCGTCGCCGACATCGACCGGCTGCGCGCCGCCCTCGACGACCGGCGGCTGACCCTCGACGGCGTCTCGTACGGCACCCTCGTCGCCGAGCGGTACGCGCTCGCCCACCCGGCGCACGTGGCCCGGCTGGTGCTCGACTCGGTGGTGCCGCAGCAGGGCTACGACCCGCTCGACCTGGCCGCCCTGCCCGCCAGCGCCCGGGTGCTGCGGGCCGCCTGCCAGGCCACCGGCTGCACCACCGACCCGGCCGCGGACCTCGCCGCCACCGTCCGGCGGTACGGCAACGGGGCGCAGGTCCTGGACGCCCTCACCAGCTACGAGTTCACCGACCCGAACTACGGCGGGGTCCCGGAGGCGCTGCACGAGGCCGCCGCCGGGCAGCTCGCCAAGCTCCAGGCCTTCGTCGAGACCGTCCACCGGGACGACGCGGCCCCGGCCGAGGCGCTCAGCCAGGGCCTGCACGCCGCCACCGTCTGCGCGGACTCGCGCTTCCCGTGGGGCAGCACCGACACCCCGGTCGCGGGCCGGGCGGCCGCGCTGGAGCGCACCCGGCAGCGGCTGACCGCCGAGCAGACCTGGCCGTACGACGCGGCGACCGCGACCGGGCTCGGCAGCCAGTTGGTCTGCCTGGACTGGCCGCGCGAGCAGGTGCCGCCGATCCCGCCGGCGCACCGCAGGCTGCCGAACGTGCCGGTGCTGCTGCTCGGCGGCGACCGGGACCTGTCCACGCCGAACGAGTGGCTGTACCAGCAGGCGGAGCTGGCGCACGACCCGCAGGTCGTGATCGTCCCGGGTGCGGCGCACTCGGTGCAGACCCGGGCGGCCGACCCGGCCGGGCGGCAGGCGGTGTACGACTTCCTGCTCAAGTAGCGGTGGCCGTCGGCGGGTTGCGGCCGACGGTGGACCGCCGCCGACGGTGGGCCGTTCCGAGCAGGGGACGGAACGGCTCGCCGCCGCGCTACGGCCCGGCCGCGCCCCAGCCGTCGTCGGGCAGGGAGCGGTCGGGCTCGGGGCAGTCGAGGTGTTCGTAGCCCCACAGCAACGCCTTGTGCAGCGCCCACGCCTCCAGCGGCGGCTCGTCCTGGGACGCCCGGTTCGTCAGGACCAGCTCCACCCGGACCTCCTCGGCCGGCGAGAACAGCAGATTCCGCTGGTCCGGGAGGTTCTCGTACGTCACCGTCTGCCAGCTGTGGCCGGTGGCGGTCAGCGCCGCCATCAGGTCGGCCTCGGAGACGTGGGTGTCGAGCGTCGCCGAACCGCCGCCCGGCTGCGGGAGGTCGAGCTCGCCCTGCCAGACCGGCAGGGAGAGCGAGTGGAGCCGGCGGCAGCGGCAGAACACCGTCCGCACGTCGCCCCAGCAGAAGGCGTGCGGCCACCGGTCGCCCCGGTGGATGCCGCCGCCGTCCCACGGATCGCCGTAGTGGACGGCGAGTTCGGGCAGCGAGGCGCCGTAGCGCAGCTCGCCGAGGCCGCCGGTGGTGGCCAGGACGGTGACGAGCGGGAGGAAGCCGGTCAGCCCAGGCACTCGCGCACCGCCTCGATCAGGCGGTTCGCCCGGGCGTCGCCGTGGCCGATCATCCGGTTGGCGACGTAGGCGAAGCCGACGCCGAACTCGTCGTCCCCGAAGGCGAACTGACCGCCGGCGCCGTCGTTGCCGAAGCTGCGCGCGCCGAGCAGCGGGCGGAAGGCCGGGGAGTCGAGCAGCAGCCCGGAGCCCCAGCGGGCGCCCATGTCGAAGCCCAGGAAGCCCGCCCCGGAGGAGACTTCGCCCACCGCGCCGGTCACCGTGTCGGGCGAGAGCAGGCGGGGCGCGCCGTCCAGTCCGGTGGCCGCCGCCGCGTAGAGGCCCGCCAGGCCGGTGGCGGAGGCGACGGCGCCCGCGCCGGGCAGCTCGATCGCGTGCAGCGCCGGGTCGTTCCAGCCGTGCGGCACGTCCAGGCCGGGGAAGACCAGGGCGCCGTTCATGGTGACGATCCGGGTCAGCAGGTGCTCCGGGCCGGGCATCGGACGGCGGCCCTCGGCCTCCACCAGCCGGGCCAGGCGGGGGAGTTCGCTCTCCGGCAGGCCGATCCAGACCGGCAGGCCGAGCGGCTCGGCGATCTCCTTGCGCAGGAACGCGCCCGGGGTCAGCCCGGTGATCCGGCGGATCACCTCGCCGACCGCGAAGCCGAGCACATGGCCGTGGTACTCGTACGCGGTGCCCGGCTCCCAGAGCGGCTGCTGCGCCTCGATCGCCCGGACCACCGGATCCCAGGCGGCGACCTCCTCGAAGGAGAGCACCGCGTCCAGGGCGGGGATGCCGGCCCGGTGGCCGAGGATCATCCGGGTGGTGACGTCCTGCTTGCCGTTGCGGGCGAACTCCGGCCAGTAGCGGGCGACCGGCGCGTCCAGGTCGAGCCGGCCCCGCTCGGCGAGCAGGTGGGCGCTGATGCTCACCGGGCCCTTGGCACAGGAGAAGACGGGCACGAGGGTGTCCTGCGCCCAGGCCCGCCCGGTGCGCTCGTCGGCCGTGCCGCCCCACAGCTCGACCACCTTCCGGCCCCCGGCGAACACCGTGACGGCGGCGCCCAGCTCGGGGAACCCGGCGAAGTTGGCGGCGAAGACGTCCGCGACGGCGCCGAAGCGCTCGTCGGCCCAGCCCTGGTGCTGCTGCATGATGTGGTGCCCCGTTCTGCCCAGTTCCGCCCTCAAGATCGACCGAACCACGCTACGGGAGCCCGGCGCCCCTGACGAGGGGATTTCACCAGGCCGGGACGGGTGGGACGGATGTGGCAGACTCGCCGGCCCCGGCCTGCGGCGGCTGTACCACCCGTACGACGGCGGGGCGGACGTCTACCTGGCGTCGACGGAGGAGCGGGACCGGCTGAAGGAGCGGCACGCCGGGTGGCTGTCGGGGCACCCGAACGGCCTGTGAACGGCCGCGCCGGGCGGACGGCTTGCCCTCACCGCCGTCCGCCGCGCACAGTGTCCGGAGCGCGTTGACGATCACGCGCCCCGGCAGCCCGGTTGCCGCAGCGAGCGAGGGAGCGACACATGGCCGTCAGTCTGAGCAAGGTCGAGCAGAGCGCGCCCGCGCTGGTGAGCCTCTACAAGACGGCCGGCGCCTCGGTGGAGCGGCGCGGGCTGAACGGCCAGCGGGTGGCGGTGTACCTGGTGGTCGACTACTCCGGCTCGATGCGGCCCTACTACAAGGACGGCAGCGTCCAGGCGCTCGCCGACCGGGTCCTGGGGCTGTCGGCCCACCTGGACGACGACGGGACCGTGCCGGTCGTCTTCTTCTCCACCGAGGTCGACGCCCAGGCCGAGATCGCCCTGGAGGACCACGCGGGCTGGATCGACCGGATCGTCGCGGGCCTCGGCCACATGGGCAGGACCAGCTACCACCTGGCGATGGACGCGGTCATCCGGCACTACCGGGAGAGCGGAGCCACGGACCCGGCCTTCGTGCTGTTCCAGACGGACGGCGGCCCGATCAGCAAGCCCGCGGCGGAGAAGAAGCTCTGCGAGGCGGCGACGCTGCCGATCTTCTGGCAGTTCATCGGCTTCGGCGACCCGGACAGCCGGCAGTTCGACTTCCTGCGGAAGCTGGACGAACTGCCCGTCCCGGAGAAGCGGCCGATCGACAACGCCGGCTTCGTCCACCTGGGGCGCGACCCCCGGACGGTCTCCGACGACGAGCTGTACGACCTGCTCCTCACCGAGCTGCCGAGCTGGCTGGTGGCCGCCCGGGCCCAGGGCATCGTGCCGGACGGCCCGGCGCTGCGGGCGCCGGTCGGCGCCGCGGCCGAGGAGCAGCCGCAGCGCCGGGGCTTCTGGGCGACCCTGACCGAGGGGCTGGGGAAGCGGGGCCGCCGCGATCGGTAACCCGACGGCGTCGGGACCAGGCGCTCTCTTCCGGATCACGCCGCGCGCCCGGCATGATCCGAACGAGAGGGCCTAGACCGCGGGGACCATCCCGAGCAGCTCGCTCAGGCGGCGGACCGTGGCGGGCGACTCGCGGTGCAGGCCGGCGATGTCGAGGCCCTCGTCTCCCAGAACCATCAGCAGCGCCTGCTCCCCGATCGCCAGCACCACGACGTAGCCGCTGGTGCAGCGGGTGACCACGTCGCGCAGGCCGCCCACGCCGACCTCGGCCGCGGTGCGCCGGCCGAGGCCGAGCATGGCGGCGGACAGGGCGGCGGCCGACTCGGGGTGGACGGTGGCCGTGTCGGCGGCCACCAACAGGCCGTCGGTGGTGGAGACGACACTCTCCGAGATGCCCATGACCCGGTCGCGGAGGGACTTCAACTCGTCGACCAGCACGGCGGTCGGTGTCTGGCTGCTCATGGTGCGCTCTTCTCGCTCTGCTCGGTCGTCTCGGTACGCGCGGTGTGCTCGGCGCGGTGTGCGTTCGGTGGACCGTCGGAAGCGGCCGCCGCTCCCTCGGATCGGGCGGGCAGGCCGCCGGGGCCGCCCGGACCACCCGCGCCGCGTCCGCTGCGGACGCGGCGCGGCAGCGGCCCGGTGTCGGCCGGCGGCGGTTCGCTCGTCGGCGTGCGCGGGGCCACGCTCGGTGCCAGGGGCCCCGGGTGAGCCGGTTCCCGGTGGAGCAGGTGCCGGGCGTCCATCCGTACGACGTCGAGGAGCACGGCGAACACACCGCGTCCCAGGGCGAAGCCGAGGTCGCGCGCGGTGCGGCGGCCGGTGGCGGCGGCCAGGATCTCCCGGTAGCGGACCGGGATCCGCAGCGCGCCGGACTCGGCCCGGGCGGCAGGACGGATCCGGATGCGGGCCAGTTCGCCGGGCGGTCCCCAGAGGCGGGTCAGCAGGGCCGTCCGCCGGGCGGTCTCCTCGAAGAGCCGCTCCGGCTCGATGCCCGGGCGCAGCGCGATCCTGGCAGGCGGCGCCGCCTCGGCCGTCTCCCAACTGCCGGGCGGGCTCAGCACCAGGGCGAAGGCCCCGTCGAAGGCGGCGGCGGCGCAGACGGCTTCGAGCTCGGCGGCGCCGATCGACCCCTGAGCCACCAGGGCCGCGCCGAGGTCGCCGCCCCAGGTCGGGGGAGCGTCGGTCGGTCGGCCGATGGACGCGGCCGTCTCGGCGGACGCCCACTCCTCCTCGCCGACGCGCCGGGACTTCAGCAGCAGGGTCGCGGCGGTCGGGGCCCCGGGGGTCTCGATCGCCGCGACCAGACCCTGCTCCAGGTGGATCGTGCCGCCCGGTGCGCTGGAGACGGTGACCGAGCCGGTGAACTCCGTCCGGCGCAGCGCGAGCAGCAGCGCGGGCACGTTGCGCGCGGTGGGTGGAGCCGGCGTCGTGGGAGTCGCGGGCACGGCGGGCGGCGCCGTGCCGTGGGACGGGTCGGTCATGCCAGCAAGTCCCGCGCGCGGTCGGCGGTCTGGCGGAGGGCCAGTGCCAGGTTGGTCCGTTCCCGATCCAGCACGGTGGCCAGCAGCAGGGGGTCGCCCTTCCGGGACAGCACCTGGACGACCTGGTGATGGCGGGTGCTGGTGACCACCAGGCTCTCCAACTCGCTCTCCGCCCCTGCCTCGTACAGCCGCTCGCCGATCAGGTTGGTCAGCTCGGCGAGTTCGGCCCCGGTCCCGAGCAGTCGGTGGTCCCCGGCGGACTGGTAGCTGAGACCCGTGACGGCGTCGACGAGCGCGGCACCGACCACTCCGGGGGAGCCGAGCACATCGGAGAGGGAAGCGTCGAGTGCGCGCACCAGTACCCCTTCACGTTCTGAACCCCGGCAGCGTACTTTATTCCATCATTTTCACGAGGCGACCACAACCGGCGGCTTCTTGCTATTTTGTTCCCGCACACGGGAGTTCTGCCCGGAAGTCACGCAAAGGACGAACAGCGCATGAACATTGACGAGGCACTCAAGGACGCGATGGCCATCGAGGGGGCCATCGGAGTGGCCGTGGCCGACCACGAGAGTGGTATGTCACTCGGGTTCCTCGGCGGGGGGCAGCAGCTCGACCTGGAGATTGCGGCCGCCGCCAACACCGAGGTCGTTCGTGCGAAGATACGCGCCCTGGCCGCGCTGTCGATCGATGATGTCATCGAGGACGTCCTGATCACCCTCGGCACCCAGTACCACCTGATCCGCCCGCTGACCCGCGGTCACGGCTCGCTCTTCCTCTACCTGGCGCTGGACCGCTCGCGGGCCAACCTCGCGCTCGCCCGGCACGGTCTCAAGCGCATCGAGGCCGCTCTCGACATCTAGCGGGGCCGGGCCGGCCGCCCGGGTGTCCGCGCCCCGTCCGGAC
Source organism: Kitasatospora sp. NPDC001225 (assembly GCF_053597855.1). Classification (NCBI taxonomy): domain Bacteria; kingdom Bacillati; phylum Actinomycetota; class Actinomycetes; order Kitasatosporales; family Streptomycetaceae; genus Kitasatospora; species Kitasatospora sp. NPDC001225. The sequence continues at coordinate 8,143 of NZ_JBSFJC010000055.1, read as the reverse complement.
GCCCTGCCCGGATGCCCTGCCCGGATGCCCTGCCCGAAGGCCCGCGCGGGCCGCGTTTCGCGCGCGGAATTCCGGACGGAGCGAATGCGCGGCGTGACGAAGCGGCTACGGAGATCCGTCCGCGGGAATCGGGCCGCGAATATCGCGGGTGTGCGCCCGGCACGGAAATGCGTGACTTTCCGATGACTGGGCGTCATATTCGCCCCGGCCGTTCCGGCCGGCGGCGGAGCACCGGAATACCGTGGTCGAACCGCCGGAGCGCCGGTGTTTCGGCGGTGCCGCGGACCGGGCAACTCCCGGTGATCCCGACGGTTCTGATGCCCTGCTATGGTCCGGACCCGTGACGGACGGGGTGCGGAACCAGTACGAGGCGATGCGCGGGCACTTCCACCGGGCCGCGGGGCAGCAGGGATTCACACTCGATCCCGCCCAGGAGTTGCCGGTCGAACGACTCAGTCGGCTGGCCGGCGAGCTGGCCCACCCGGCCTGGCGGCTGCGCCGCAGTCCACGGCACCTCTACCTCTGGGGCCCGGTCGGCCGCGGCAAGAGCTGGCTGGTGGACACCTTCCTCGACGGGCTGCCGACCCCACGCAAGCGGCGGCTGCACTTCCACGACTTCTTCCGCCGACTGCACGAGGGTGTCGCCCACCACTCCGAGAGCCGGAGCGCGGACGGCGCGGCGGTGGACCGGGCCGTGGACGAGCTGCTCGGCAACTGCCGGATCCTCGTCTTCGACGAGTTCCACGCCCACGACGCGGGTGACGCGATGCTGGTCGCCCGTCTCCTCCGCACCCTGCTGGACCGGCGGATCACCCTTGTCACCACGTCCAACTACCCGCCCGCCGGGCTGATGCCCGACCCGCTGTACCACCACCTCTTCGAGCCGACGATCAGGCTGATCGAGGAGCGGATGGACGTGCTCGACGTCTCCGGGCCGGTCGACTTCCGGCGGCAGCCCCGGTCGGAGCGCGCTCACGGGTTCGACCTCGGCGCCCGGCTCCGCCCCGGCGACGAGCCCTCGGCCGGTCTCACCCCGCCCCGGCCCGAGGAAGCGGGTCCGGTGGCCGCCCACCGCCGTGAGCTGTCGGCCCGGGCGGTCCGCGAGGACCACGTGTGGTTCGGCTTCCAGGAGCTGTGCGAGGGCCTCACCGCCGTCGCCGACTACCTCGCACTCGTCGACCGCTTCCCCACCGTCGTCCTCGACGGCGTCCCACCGCTCGCCGAGGCGTCCCCCGACGGCCGTCGGCGCTTCGCCAACCTGGTCGACGTCTGCTGCGACCGCGACGTCCGCCTGGTCCTGATCGGCGCCGATCCGCTCGCCGGCCTCGCCACCGGCTCCACCCTCATGCGCGACCTCGACCGCACCGCCAGTCGCCTCGCCCTCCTCCGCCCGCCGGTTCGGGAGGCCGCCGGCTGAGCGCCCGCCGGGCGACCGGCGGGAACGGAGAAGTCCTGCCGAAGTGCCAGGACTTGCCCGGTCGATCACGCCGGCCCTGGAGGGGGGTTGCTCGCCCGGCGCCTTGGCGAACCGGCGTGCCAGGCCGGGCCGGAGTCCGGTAGCGTGCGCGAAGGAGTGCCGGGAAGCCTGGTCGGCGATCGAGGGACAGCTGTGTCCGCGAGCCGGTCCGGGGGTGGTGTGCGTGGCGCTCGACGCGAGGTCCGCCGGCGCGCCGCCGGCCCGGCCGCGGCTGGGTACCCGCCGCCCCTCGCGCGGACCCGCTCAGGCCGTACGCATCGCTCACGGGGCTTCGGCGAGCTCCGGACAGACTCCGAGAACCGCGACACCGTCCGGCGTTCCGGCCGCCCGGTACCGTCCGACCCCGGAAGGGGCGGGGCGGCACGCCCCGGCGACGGCGACCCGGGGGTTCCGGCCGCGCACCGGACCGGGGGGAGAACCGTCATGACCCACCGTCCCTCACCATGGACCCGCACCGGCGGCGCGCTGCTCGCCGTCGCGGCGCTGGCCCCGGCGGCGGCCGCCTGGTACGTGTTCACCGTCGTGCTGCCGGACGACGCCGAGCGGTACCGCTCGTACACGGCCGCCGTGACCTGCCCGGCCGGGAGCCCGGGCGCGGGGGTCGAGGAGTGCGTGCGCACCGTGCCGTTCACCGTCAGCGGCACGGTCGTCCGCAACGCGGGCAAGAGCTCCGAGTTCCGGGCGACGCTGGACGGCGCGCCGTTCTGGACCGGCGAGGTGGGGTTCGCCGACGGCGGGCCGCTGCTGGACGCACTGAAGCCCGGAGACCGGGTGGACGGCACGGTGTGGCGCGGCCGGGTGATGCGCCTGGAACGGGCCGGTGTCGCGCAGGCCTCGTACGACGAGCCCCGCGACGAGGGGCAGTTCACCGCCGGGGTGGGCGCGTTCGCCGCGCTGCTGGCGGTGCTCGCCGCCGTCCTGGGCGCGCTGCGGTTCACCGGCCGCCCCGGCGACGTCACCCTCGACCTCGCCCGGTCGCTCGTCCTGTGGACGCTGCTCGCCTGCGGAGTGCCCGCGGTGCTCGCGTCCGTGACCGGCCTGCCGTGGTGGACGGTGCCGGCCGCGGCCGTCCCGGCGGCGCTGCTCGCGGCGGAGGCGGTGCGGCGCCGGAACCGGGGGAGGACCCCGGGGGGACCCCGCCGGCTGCCCGCTTGATCGACGACCGTCCCCGCTTGCGCCCGCCCGTCCCCGCTTGCGCCCGCCCGTCCCCGCGTGCGCCCGCCCGTCCCTGCTCGCACCGGCCCGTACCCGATCCCGGCCGTCGGACAATGTTTCGGCCGGATGAGGAACGGTGTCGCTACCGTCTACCGAGCCCGTGGCCTGGGCAGGCTCGGGCTGACAGTGCTAGCGAAAGGGGCCGACGATGGCCGCAGTTCACGAATCCGTCCTCGACGCGATCGGCGGGACGCCGCTGATCCGGCTGGCCCGGCTCGGCGCCGGGATCGCCGCGCCGATCTACGCCAAGGCCGAGTTCCTCAACATCGGTGGCAGCGTCAAGGACCGCGCCGCGCTCTCGATGGTGCTGGCCGCCGAGCGGGACGGCCTGCTGAAGCCGGGTGGGACGATCATCGAGGCGACCAGCGGGAACACCGGCATCGGCCTGGCGATCGTCGGGCGGCAGCGCGGGTACCGGGTGATCGCCGGGGTGGCCGACAAGTCGTCGGCCGAGAAGTCGGACATCCTGCGGGCGTACGGTGCCGAGGTCGTCCTCGCGCCGACCGCCGTGCCCGCCGAGGATCCGAGGCACCTGTTCAACGTCGTGCAGCGGCTGGCCGAGGAGATCCCCGGCGCCTGGCTCGCCAACCAGTACGACAACCTGGCCAACCCGGACGCCCACATCCGGACCACCGGCCCCGAGATCTGGGAGCAGACCGGCGGCCGGGTGACCCACTTCGTCGCCGGCGTCGGCACCGGCGGCACCATCACCGGTACCGGCGGCTTCCTCAAGGAGACCTCCGGCGGCGCCGTGACCGTGGTCGGCGCGGACCCGGAGTCCTCCACGTACGGGGGCGGCGACGGCAGCCCGTGGTACGTCGAGAGCATCGGGCACTACCTCCACCCCGACACCGTCGAGGACCGCATGCCGCAGGCCCTGCGTACGGAGCTGATCGACTCCTACGAGCGGATCCCGGACCGCGAGGCGCTGCTGGCCGCCCGTCGCCTCTCCCGCGAGGAGGGCCTGCTGGCCGGCCCGTCCTCCGGCGCGGCGGTGGCGGCGGCGCTGCGGGTGGCGCGCCGGCTCGGGCCGGACGACCTGGTCGTGGTGGTGCTGCCGGACTCGGGGCGCTCCTACCTGTCCAAGGTGCACAGCGACGCGTGGATGCGGGAGTGGGGCTTCCTGGAGGAGGCGGCGGACGGCCTGCGGCCGCTGCTCGACGCCGCCGCGCCGCTGGTGACGGTGGCCGCCGGCGCGACCGTGGGCGAGGCGCTGGAGGCGCTGGGCGATGCGCCGGGCGGCGTGGCCCCGGCGGTGCTGGCGCGGGCGGCGCGCCCGTACGGGGTGGCCGCGACGGAGGTGGTCGGCTCGGTCTCCCGGGCCGCGCTCGCGGCGGCGCTCGCGGACGGCGCCGCCAAGCCGGGCGACCCGCTGGGCGGGCTGATCGGGCCGGCGCTGCCGACGGTCGGCGTCGGGCAGTCGGCGGCCGACGCGCGGACGGTGCTCGGGAGGACGCACCGGGCGGTCATGGTCCTGGTGGACGGTCGGGTGGCCGGGGTGCTGCCGAGGGAGGCGGTGGCCTAACCCCCTTGGACTGTCTCCTGGGCGCCCCCTTCGGCGGGCGCCAGGATCGCCGAGATCACCCGGTCCAGGGTGCGGTCGAAGGCCCGGTCCGGGTCGGCGGGCGGACCGGTGGTGGCGAACACCTGGGCCAGGTGCGGGAATTCGCCGCTCGCCGCCGCCTGGCCGAGGTAACCGACCAGCTCCGCCTGCCACTTGGCGCCCGCCGCGGCCGTCTGCTCGTACTGGGCGAACTGGCCGACGAAGCCGTTGAACAGCGCCATCGCCTCCATCCGGGCGCCCCCGCCGAGGCCGGTGGGGGCGGTGACGGCGAGGAAGTGGTCGGTGTAGCGCAGGGCGTTGGGGCCGATGCTGGGGCGGACCAGCACCAGTGCGGGCAGCCAGGGGTGGCGGCGGGAGAGGCCGAGCTGCTGGTGGGCCAGGTCGGCGAGGTCGGCCCGGACGTCACCGCTCGGCGCGGGCGGGAAGCGGTACTCGCCGGCGACCGCGTCGAGCATCAGGTCGAGCAGGTGCTCCTTCTTCGGCACGTAGTTGTAGAGCGACATGGTGCCCGCGCCGAGCGCCGCCGCGACCCGGCGCATGGAGACCGCGTCCAGGCCCTCGGCGTCGGCGATCGCGATGGCCGCGGCGGCGATCGAGTCCCGGCTGTGGGCCGGGCGCGGGCCGCGGCCGGTGCGCTCGGGGCGCAGCCAGATCACTTCGGGCGCCTCGGGGGGCGTGGGCCTGTCGGGCTGTTCCGACTGTTCCGGCTGGTCGGGGCCGGTGGGGGGCTTGCTGGACGGCACTGGAAGATCACCTCGCCCTCCCATCTTAGATACGTACGGCGTACGTAGTACGATGGCGCCCAAGCGCGCTTCTACGTACGCTGTACCTAGAGAAGGCCAGAGAAGGGCAGAGCCATGTCCGACACCGCCCGACCCGCCGCCGGTGCGGCGCCCGCCATCGAGATGGCGGGCGTGCGGAAACGCTTCGGCGCCACCGAGGCCCTGCGCGGCCTCGACCTCACCGTCCCGGCCGGCACCGTCTGCGGCATGCTCGGCCCCAACGGCGCCGGCAAGACCACCGCCGTCCGCGTCCTCGCCACCCTGGTCGCCCCCGACCGCGGCACCGCCCGGGTCGCCGGACACGACGTCGTCCGCGCCGCCGAGGACGTCCGGCGCGCCATCGGCCTCGCCGGGCAGCACGCCGCCGTCGACGAGGGCGTCACCGGCCGCGACAACCTCCGGCTGTTCGGCCGGCTGCACCACCTCGGCGCCCGCCGGGCCCGGGAGCGCGCCGACGAACTGCTCACCCGCTTCGACCTCACCGAGGCCGCCGACCGGCTCGTGCGCACCTACTCCGGCGGCATGCGCCGGCGCCTCGACCTCATCGCCAGCCTGGTCACCAGCCCGCCGGTGCTCTTCCTGGACGAGCCCACCACCGGGCTCGACCCGCGCAGCCGGCAGGCGATCTGGGACACCGTCAAGGAGTTGGCGGACGCCGGCACCAGCGTGCTGCTCACCACCCAGTACCTGGAGGAGGCCGACCGGCTCGCCGACGACATCGTGGTGATCGACCACGGTGCCGCCATCGCCACCGGCCCGCCGGACCGGCTCAAGGCCGCGATCGGCAGCCAGGTCTCCGTCACCCTGGCCGACCCCGGGCAGCTCGCCGCCACCGCCGTGGTGCTGTCCTCGATGACCGGCGGCGACGCGCGGGTGGACGTCGCCGAGCGGACCGTCACGGTGCTGACGACGCCCGGCGTGTCCGTCCTGCTGCCCTCGCTGGTACGGGAGTTGGACGGTGCGGGGGTCGTCGCCGAGGACGTCGCGGTGCGGGCGCCCTCGCTGGACGACGTGTTCCTCGCGCTCACCCAGGAGTCCGCGGACGCCGGGAGGGCCGCCTGATGACCGCCTCCGCACTCGCGCCCCCGCGCCCGTCCGCCGTACCGCGCCCGTCCACCGCCCGGCGGCTCGCCTCCGGCACCTGGACCTCGATGCTCCGCGTCCTGCTCAACTACCGCCACTCGCCGGGCCTGTTGGCGGCCTCGCTGGGCGTGCCGGTGGTGATGGTGGTGGTCTTCGGGTACGTCTTCGGCAGCGCCATGCAGGTCCCCGGAGGGGGCGGCTACCGGGAGTTCCTGATGCCCGGCCTGTTCGCCATGGTGGCCACCAACGGCGTCATGCCCACCATGGTCGGCGCCGCCCGCGACGTCGGGCGCGGGGTCACCGACCGGCTGCGCTCCATGCCCGTCTCCCGCACCGGACTGCTGCTCGGACAGGCCCTCGCCGACCTGCTGGTCAGCGTCGTCGTCCTGGCGCTGCTGGCGCTGGTCGGGCTCGCCACGGGCTGGCGCGTCCGGCACGGACTCGCCGACGCGGCAGGGGCGTTCGCACTGCTGCTGCTCTTCCGCTTCGTGATGACCTGGGTCGGCACCGTGCTCGGCCTGACCATCGGCAAGGAGGAGGCGGCCGGCCAGCTGTCCGCCGCGGTCATCCCGTTGGCGATGGTCACCAACGCCTACGTGCCGACCGGCGGCATGCCCGGCTGGCTGCGGTTCCTCGCCGACTGGAACCCGGTCAGCTCCGTCGTCCAGGCCTGCCGGGAGCTGTTCGGCAACCCCTCGGCGGCCGGGTCCGCCTGGCCGACGCAGCACGCCGTGCTCGCCGCGCTGCTCTGGAGCGCCGTGCTGCTCGCGGGCTGTATGCCGCTCGCCGTACGGAAGTTCGCCACCCACGGGCGGTGATCCGCCAGCTTGCGGCACGCCCCCCTAATGTGCTGGACAGCGGGGCCGGTGTGGTCTTGGGTGGGGCGCCATGGAGTACACCCACCTCGGCCGCACCGGCCTGACCGTCTCCCGCCTCTGCCTCGGCACCATGAACTTCGGCCCCCACACCGAGGAGGCCGAGGCCCACCGCCTCATGGACGCCGCCCACGAGCACGGCATCAACTTCTTCGACACCGCCAACACGTACGGCCGCGACCGCGAGGGCCGGCTGCGCGGGCGTACCGAGGAGATCATCGGCCGCTGGTTCGCCAAGGGCGGCGGCCGCCGCGAGCGCACCGTCCTCGCCACCAAGGTCTACGGCGACATGGGGGACTGGCCCAACGAGAGCAGGCTCTCCGCGGTCGCCGTCCGCAAGGCCGTCGAGGCCAGCCTGCGCCGCCTCCAGACCGACCACATCGACCTCTACCAGATGCACCACATCGACCGGGCCACGCCCTGGGAGGAGATCTGGCAGGCGATGGAGGTCCTGGTCGCCCAGGGCAAGATCGTCTACGTGGGCTCCAGCAACTTCGCCGGCTGGCACATCGCCCAGGCCCAGGAGACCGCCCGCGCCCGCCACTTCCTCGGCCTGGTCAGCGAGCAGTCCCTGTACAACCTGCTCGACCGGGCGGTCGAACTCGAGGTCGTCCCCGCCCTCCAGCACTACGGCCTCGGGCTGATCCCGTGGTCCCCGCTGCGCAGCGGCCTGCTCGGCGGCGTCCTGCGCAAGGAGCGCGAGGGCACCCGGGACCGCAGCGGCATGGCCCTCGCGAGCGAACTCCTCGCCAAGCACCGCGACCGCATCCAGGCCTACGAGGACCTCGCCGCCGAACTCGGCGCCGACCCCGCCGACCTCGCCCTCGCCTGGCTCCTCTCCCGCCCCGTCGTCACCGCCCCCATCATCGGCCCCCGCACCCGGGCCCACCTCGACGCCGCCGTCGGCGCGCTCGACCTCAAGCTCGACCAGAAGACCCTCGACCACCTCGACGAGCTCTTCCCGGGCCACCGCCCCGCCCCGGAGGACTACGCCTGGTAGCCCGCCCGCGCCCCGGCTTCGGCCGGTGCGTCCGTCGCGCCCCCGGCGGCCGTGGAAGACGGCCTGGGCGGGGGGGGGGCGGGGGGGGCGGGCCGGTGGCGCGGGGCCCCCCCGTGGGGGGGGGGGCCCCCCCGGGGGGGGCAGCCG
>NZ_JBSFJC010000054.1:0-57084 GCF_053597855.1 Kitasatospora sp. NPDC001225 | reverse complement strand
TCCCTACCTGCCCGCCTCACCCGCGCCCCCCCCCACGCGGCGGGCCCTCCCCCCGGATCGGGTGCGAGGCCCCTCCTCGTGGTGCGCGCTACTTGGCGACGACCATGGCGTCGCGGATCGCCCTGGTCTGGTCGGCCGCCTGGGTCAGGGTGGTCTCCTGGCCGCCGGTGAGCTGGCCGTGGCTGTTCACGTTCATCCTGCTGAAGGTGACCCGGCCGGTGGTGGACCGGTCCGCCCACACGCAGACCGTCGGACCGGGCTTGCCCGCGATCCCGGCCACGCCGCAGGAGAGCTTCGCGGAGGAGTTCCTGGAGTCGCGGGCCGGGAAGTCGGTCAGCGGGGTGGTCCAGGTGACGTCGTCGTCGCCGGTGCTCTTCTTGGCGTCCGCGATGATCTTCCCGGGGTCGTTGAGCTTCCCGTAGACGCCGAGCACCGAGAAGGTGTCGAGGTCGGTGCCCCGGCTGTAGCTGGCCGCGATCACGTGGAGGTCCTTGCCGAAGTCCGCCGCCTCCGGCTTGTTCGGGTCGACTGCCTTGTCCTCGGCCGACTTCTGGGAGTAGCCGTCCGGGATGGTGTCCGGGGCGGACATCCGGTACCGGCCGCCCTGGTCGTTCCCGCCGAGGAACTTCCAGGCGGCGAAGCCGCCGCCGCCCAGCACCAGGGCGCCGACCACCAGCCCGATCACCAGGCCGCCCTTGCCCTTGCGCTGCTGCGGCTGCTGCGGGTAGCCCGGCTGGCCGTACGGGGCCTGCGGAGGCACGCCGTACGGCTGCTGCGGGGGCTGGCCGTACTGCGGTTGGCCGTACGGGGGCTGCGGCTGGGGCTGGCCGTACTGCGGCCGGCCGTACGCGGGCGGGGGCGGGGGTGCGCCGTACGGCTGCTGCGGCGGCGGGCCGTACGGCGGCTGACCCCCGTACGGCTGCGGCTGTCCCTGCGGGTACTGCTGTCCCTGGCCGTACATCTGCGTCCGTGCTCCCCCGCCGCACCCGCGGCCTGTCGTCTGTCCGGTCGTCCGTGCCCGTCCGGTCCACCGGACGAGTGCCCGGGCACGCTACCGCACGGCGCCGGGCCGGGCCCCGTCCGGTCCGCGCCGGGGCCGCGGGCCGGAAAGCGGTTCGTGACCCACCCCCCGGTTACGTAAACTGTGCGTCGTGACCGACACGACGAACCAGCGCCCCGTGAGCACCTTTGCCGGGGACGAAGCAGCGACCCTCCCGACGACCTACACCCCCGCGGACGTAGAGGGCGAGCTGTACGAGCGCTGGGTAGACCGTGGCTACTTCACCGCGGACGCGAAGAGCGACAAGCCCGCGTACACCATCGTCATCCCCCCGCCGAACGTCACCGGCGTCCTGCACCTGGGCCACGCCTTCCAGCACACGCTGATGGACGCGCTGACCCGCCGCAAGCGCATGCAGGGCTTCGAGACGCTCTGGCTGCCCGGCATGGACCACGCCGGCATCGCCACCCAGAACAAGGTCGAGCAGCAGCTCGCCGAGGAGGGCCTGTCCCGGCACGACCTGGGCCGCGAGGCCTTCGTCGAGAAGGTCTGGGAGTGGAAGAAGAGCTACGGCGGCCGCATCCTCGGCCAGATGCGCCGGCTCGGCGACGGCGTGGACTGGTCGCGCGAGCGCTTCACCATGGACGAGGGCCTGTCCCAGGCCGTCCAGACCATCTTCAAGCGGCTCTTCGACGACGGCCTGATCTACCGCGCCGAGCGCATCATCAACTGGTGCCCGCGCTGCCTCACCGCGCTGTCCGACATCGAGGTGGAGCACGAGGACACCCCGGGCGAGCTGGTCTCGATCCGCTACGGCGAGGGCGACGACTCGATCGTCGTGGCCACCACCCGGGCCGAGACGATGCTGGGCGACACCGCGGTGGCCGTCCACCCGGAGGACGAGCGCTACAAGCACCTCGTCGGCCGGACCATCAAGCTGCCGCTGACCGACCGTGAGATCCCGGTCGTCGCCGACGAGCACGTCGACCCGGAGTTCGGCACCGGCGCCGTCAAGGTGACGCCCGCGCACGACCCGAACGACTTCGCCATCGGCCAGCGCCACGACCTGCCCAACCTGTCCGTCATGGACGAGTGCGGTGCGATCACCGTGCACGGCCCCTTCCTCGGCATGGACCGGCTGGAGGCCCGCTCGGCCGTCGTCGGCGCGCTGCGCGAGCAGGGCCGGATCGTCGCCGAGAAGCGTCCGTACATGCACGCGGTCGGCCACTGCTCGCGCTGCCACACCGTGGTCGAGCCGCGGCTGTCGCTGCAGTGGTGGGTCAAGGTCGAGCCGCTGGCCAAGGCCGCCGGCGACGCCGTCCGCGACGGCAAGGTGGAGATCCACCCGAAGGAGCTGGAGCGCCGCTACTTCGACTGGGTCGACAACATGTACGACTGGTGCATCTCGCGCCAGCTGTGGTGGGGCCACCGGATCCCGGTCTGGTACGGCCCGGACGGCGAGGTCGTCTGCGTCGGACCGGACGAGCAGCCGCCGACCGGCGAGGGCTGGCACCAGGACCCGGACGTCCTGGACACCTGGTTCTCCTCCGGCCTGTGGCCGTTCTCCACGCTCGGCTGGCCGGAGAAGACCGCCGACCTGGAGAAGTTCTACCCGACCGACGTCCTGGTGACGGGCCACGACATCATCTTCTTCTGGGTCGCCCGGATGATGATGTTCGGCCTGTACGCGATGGACGGCGAGGCGCCGTTCAAGACCGTCGCCCTGACCGGTCTGGTGCGCGACGAGTTCGGCAAGAAGATGTCGAAGTCCTCCGGCACCGCGGTCGACCCGCTGGACTGGATGGACGCCTACGGCGCCGACGCCGTCCGCTTCACCCTGGCCCGCGGCGCCAACCCGGGTGCCGACGTGCCGATCGGCGAGGACTGGGTCAAGGGCTCGCGCAACTTCTGCAACAAGATCTGGAACGCGACCCGCTTCGCGCTGATGAACGGCGCCACCGTCGAGGGCCCGCTGCCCGCGCCGGAGGAGCTGACCGCGGTCGACCGCTGGATCCTGTCGCGGCTGAACGCCACCGTCGCCGAGGTGGACGGGCTGTACGAGGACTACCAGTTCGCCAAGGCCACAGACGCGCTGTACCACTTCGCCTGGGACGAGGTCTTCGACTGGTACGTCGAGCTCTCCAAGACCACCCTGGCCAAGGGCGGTCCGCAGGCGGACGCCTCGCGCCGGGTGCTGGGCGAGGTCCTGGACGTCACCCTGCGGCTGCTGCACCCGGTCGTCCCGTTCGTCACCGAGGCGCTGTGGACGGCGCTCACCGGCGCCGAGTCGCTGGTCGTGACCGAGTGGCCGAAGGACAGCGGCTACCGTGACGCGGCCGCCGAGTCGGAGATCGCCACGCTGCAGCAGGTGGTCACCGAGGTCCGCCGGTTCCGTTCGGACCAGGGCCTGCAGCCCGCGCAGCGCGTCCCGGCCCGGCTGGAGCTGGCCGGCACCGTGCTGGCCGTCCACGAGGACGCGATCCGCTCGCTGCTGCGGCTGACCGCGCCCGAGGAGGGCTTCGCGGCCACCGCCTCGCTGCCGGTGGCCGGCGCCACCGTGTCGCTGGACCTCTCCGGCACCATCGACGTCGCGGCCGAGCGCAAGCGCCTGGCCAAGGACCTCGCGGCCGCCGAGAAGGAGAAGGCCCAGACCACCGCCAAGCTCGGCAACGAGGCGTTCCTCGCCAAGGCGCCGGACGAGGTGGTCGCCAAGATCCGGGGCCGCCAGGAGGCCGCCGAGGCCGACATCGCCCGGATCACCGCCCAGCTCGCGGCGCTGCCGCAGGGCTGACCGCCCGTCCCCGCCGAAGGGGCCGTACTCCGCGACGCGCGGGGTGCGGCCCCTCGGCGTTTTCCGGGTTCCGGTTCCGGTTCGGCTTCCCCGGCCGCTTTCCTTACACCAAATAGCCCAGGAACATTGCTCCCTTCCGGCGAATTATCATCCTGCGACCGGGTGAGGTCCTATTCCGAGCGAATTGATTCCGGTCTTGCCCGCGCGGGTTCGCGGAAGTTTGCAGGTCCGCTGTGTACCGTGTGCACGGAGTTTCCGAATGGGCGTTTCCGCTGAGCGTTCCTGCTGAGCGACGGACGGGAGGGCATGGCGTGGTGGTGACCGAGGAGTTGGCCGACGAACTGCCTCTGGAGGCGGTCGAGGAGGCCAAGGCCAGGGCGGCGACCCTGCTGCTCGCGTTCCGGCACGGCAACCAGATCGCGTTCGACCACGAGCTGGACCTGCTGTTCGCCGAGCACGCCGAGCGCGAGGTGACCACCCTGCTCGCCTGGATCGCCGCCGAGGCCGTCCGCAAGGCGTACGCCCCCGAGGTCGGCGACCGGGTGCTGCGGGCGATGGCCCGGCGCGCCCCGGAGGACACCGGCGGGGTCGCGGTGGACGAGGAGACCGCGAACGCGGCCCAGCTGATCGAGGCGGTGGCGGCCGGCGAGGTGGCCGAGGTCCGCGGCCTGGTGGCCGCGACGCCCGACACCACCTTCCTGCTCGGCGGTCTGCTGCAGGGCGTCGCGATGATGCTGCCGCTGCTGCCCGACGGTGAACTGGCCGAGATCACGGCCGAGTTGCGCCGTCGGCACGGCGGAGCCGCGCATGTCCCGGAGGCCCGGGCCGGGGTCTGAACCCGGGCCTCCGGCAGACCGGCCGGGCCGGTTACGGCATGGCGTGCAGGTGCGAGCCGATGGTGCCGGCCACCGGGTTGCCCGCCTTGGCGTCCCAGTTGGTCGACCAGGTCATCGCGCCGCCGATGCCCGGCCAGGTGGCGTCCGGCTTGTAGCTGCCGCAGTTGGTGCCGGAGGCCAGGCAGTCCAGCGCGTTGTTGACGGTGCCGGCGGCGAGGTACCCGCCGCCCGCGGCGCTGGTGGAGGCCGGCACCCCGAGGCCCACCTGGTCGGGCCGCAGCCCGCCCTTGAGCTGGATGCAGGCCAGTGCGGTGAGGAAGTTCTCGGTGCCCTGGGAGTAGACGTTCCCGTCGCAGCCGTTCATCGCGCCGGAGTTGTAGTACTGCATGTTGACGATGGTGAGGATGTCCTTCACGTTCAGCGCCAGCTTGAAGTACTCCATGCCGGTCGACTGCATGTCGATCGTCTGCGGCGCCATGGTGAGGATGAATCCGCTCCCCGCCTTCGCCGCCAGGGCGTGCAGCGCCTGGCCCATGTAGGTGGAACTGATGCCGTTCTCCAGGTCGATGTCGATCCCGTCGAAGCCGTAGCTCTGCATCAGCGTCCAGGCGGTGCTGGTGAAGGTCGCGGCGGAGGCGGAATCGCCCACCCAGACCGTGCCGTTCTGGCCGCCGATGGAGAGCACCACCCGCTTCCCGGCCGCCCGCTTGGCCGCGATGTCGGCCTTGAACTGGGCGTCGGTGTAGCCGCCGAGGCGGGAGGAGAGCGCCGGGTCGAGGGTGAAGCTCAGGCCGCCGCGGGTGGCGGTGGCGTCCGCGAAGGAGACCGCGATGATGTCGTAGGCGGCCGGGACGTCGCTGATCCGCTGGACGGTGGCGCCGTTGTCGAAGTTCTGCCAGTAGCCGGTGAGGATGTGCTTGGGCAGGTCCGGCGGCTTGCCGGTGGAGGTGGGGGTGGGCGTGCCGCTGTCCGTGGGGGTGGCCGTCGGACTCGGCGAGGCGGTGGAGGTGGCGGTGGCCGTCGGGCTCGGTGACGGCTGCGGCCCGCCGGGGCCGAGCAGCGAGACGTCGTCGGCGGCGAAGGCCGGCTGCCCGTACCAGCCGTGCAGGTAGACGGTGACGCTGGTGGTGTTCGGGCCGGTGGTGAAGCTCGTGGTCAGCTGGGTCCAGCCGCCGGCGCCGGGGGTCCAGGTGCTCGGATCGGTGCCGCCGGTGCCGCGGGCGCCCAGGTAGACGTACGAGCCCTGCACCCAGGAGCTCAGGGTGTACGCGGAGGAGGGCTTCACCTGGACGGTCTGGGTGCACTCGCCGGTGTCGCTCCCGGCCGGGGTGGACTGCAGGGCGTACGTGCCGGAGTGGACGGTGGTGCGCTGGACCGTACCGCTCGAACAGGTCCAGCCGGACAGGTTCCCGGTCTCGAAGCCGCCGTTGACGATCAGGTCGGTGTCGGCGGCGTGGGCGCCGGTGCCGCCGGCCAGGACGAGTCCGCCCAGGCCGATGACCAGGGCGCTCGCTCCGGCGAGCAGGGAGTGGACGGCGCGCGGGCGCCGGTGTCGGGCAGGTGGCATGACTCCGTCTCCAGTGGGGGAGGCCCGGCGGGCGCCTCGTGGGGGAGGAGCGCCGTCCGGGGTGTCGATGGTGCGCGTGCGGGAGCTACCGACAACTCAAGTCCCGGTCGGGAACGGAGACTTGCCTCACAAGGTGGAGTAGACCAATTCTGCTGTCAAGAGGACCTAGGCCGCCGACGGCAACGCCGGCTGGCCGGCCGGGCCGGCGAGTGCCACGGTCAGCGCGGCGATCCGGGCCGAGGCCAGGCCGTCGCCGTACGGGCTCGGGGTGGCCGCCAGCCGGGCGAGCCGCTCGGGGGTGTCGGAGAGCCAGGCGCGGGCCAGGGTGCCCAGCTCCTCGCCGGGCCGCACCAGCGCGGCGAAGCCGGCCGCCACCGCCTCCGGACGCTCGGTGGAGCGGCGCACCACCAGCAGCGGGCGGCCGAGCACGGTGCACTCCTCCTGCACGCCGCCGGAGTCGGAGACCAGCAGCGCCGCGTGGCACGCCAGGCCCAGGAAGTCGCCGTAGCCGACCGGGCCGGTGACGGCGAGGCGCTCCAGCAGGCCGTCCAGGCCGAAGCGTTCGACGGCGGCCCGGGTGCGCGGGTGCATCGGGAACAGCACGGGGGTGCCGGCCCGGGCGATCCGGTCCAGCTCGGCGAGCACCGCGCCGAGCGCCTCGGCGGTGTCGGTGTTCTCCGGGCGGTGCACGGTGGCCAGCACGTACGCGTCCGGGCGCAGGCCGTGCGCGGCGAGCAGCGCGGCGCGGGCGGCCCCGCCCGGCAGCTGACGGCGGACCACCTCGACGACGGTGTTGCCGGTGAGCTCGATCCGGTCCTCGGCCAGCGACTCGGCGCGCAGGTTGGCGACGTTCTCCCCGGTGGCGGCGCAGAGCAGGTCGGAGACGTGGTCGACCATCACCCGGTTGTGCTCCTCGGGCATCGCCCGGTCGAAGCTGCGCAGCCCGGCCTCGACGTGGACCAGCGGGATCTCCCGGGCGTTGGCGGCCAGCGCCCCGGCCAGGGTGGCGTTGGTGTCGCCCTGGACGACCACGGCGGCGGGGCGGTCCTCGGCGAAGGCGGCGTCCAACTGGCCGAGGGACTGGGCGATCTGACCGGCCCGGGGGCGGCCGCCGACCCCGGTGAGCAGCTCCGGCCGGGGCAGGTCCAGGTCGCGCAGGAAGCGGCCGGACATCGCCTCGTCCCAGTGCTGGCCGGTGTGCACCAGCCGGGTGGCGTCGCCGAGTTCGTGGATCAGCGGGGCGAGCTTGACCAGCTCGGGGCGGGTGCCGAGGACGACGGCGACGCTGGACGGGGGCAGGCACATGCTCATGCGGGGCTCCGGTGGCGTGGGGGAGGGGCGGCGCGAAGGGAGAGGGGCGGGCTCAGGACTCGAGCGCGGTGGGGGCGCCGAGGGCGGTCTTCTCGGCGTTGCGGCGGGTCTTGGCCCAGCCGTTGCGGCCGAGCAGCATCCGGACCGCGGCCCGGGTGGCGACCACGAACAGGTGGTAGGCGTAGAGCCAGACCAGGACGCCCCAGAGCAGCCCGGTGAGCCGGCCGCGGTCGGGGTGGACGGCCCGGCGGTAGGCGAAGCCCCAGAACACCATCGGCAGCGTGGCGAGCACGAAGGCGAGCAGCATCCACGGGCCGAACCGGAGCTGGAACTCGGCGGTCTCCTCCGGGAAGAGCACCAGCCCGGCGCCGGTGATCCCGAGCGAGACGGGGAAGAGCAGCACCAGCAGCACGCAGACCACCGGCTGGAGGAAGGTGTACAGCACCTCGGCCTTGCCGGTCGCGGTGTAGTGCGGGGAGCGCAGCACCCGGCCGGTGTAGCGCAGGCACTGCATGTTGCCCTGGGCCCAGCGGGTGCGCTGGGTGAGGAAGCGGCGCGGCGAGATCAGGCCCTCCTGGGAGACCTGGGCCTCGGTGACGTGGGTGAGCCGCCAGCCGGCCAGGCGCAGGTCGAGGCCGGACTCGTAGTCCTCCAGCAGGGCGCGCTCCGGCCAGGGGCGGCCGGCCCGGCCCTCCTCGGCGGTGAGCGAGTCGAGGGCGGTGAGCCGGACGAACTGGCCGTTGCCGCCGAGGCCGACGCTGCCGGTGCGGCGGCGCAGCAGCTGCATGCCGGTGTTGGTGGCCTGGAACTCGACGTCCTGCATCCGCACCAGCGCGCGGGCCAGGGCGTTGGCGATCCGGCCGCGGCCGGGCAGCGGGAGCTCGTCGTCGGCGTTGCGCATCCGGACGCCGATCTGGACGGCGCCGGTGTCGGGCCGGCCGAGGGCCTTGGGGTTGCAGACCCGGGCGAGGGTGCCGGGGTCGAGCTGCCCGTCGGCGTCGACCACGCCGATCACCACCCGGGAGCGGTCGGTGCCCTCGGGCAGCCGGGCGGAGATCTCCCGGTAGGCGGCGTTGAGGGCGGCGCCCTTGCCGATCCGGGCGTGCGGGCGGCGGCGCTGGACCAGGTGGATCCGCGGGTCGCGGGCCGCGGCGGCGAGGACCAGCTCGCGGGTGGCGTCCTCGCTGTCGTCGTCGATCACCCACAGATGGGCCTCGGGCGCGCTGGTCCGCAGGCCGTCCAGGGTCTGGGTGACCACGGCCTCCTCGTCGCGGCAGGGGATCACCAGGTGCCACCGGAAGGCGGCGGGGTCGCCGGGCTCGGCGGGGCGGCCGTGCCGGAAGGCGTGGCGGGAGCCCGCCCAGTACACGAGGAAGCGTCCGAAGACGAGGGCCATGTAGCCGACGAGCGCCAGGGAGATCAGTCCGGCGACCCAGACGACGGCGTCCTGGCGAAGCACGATCCATTCGTGCAGGGCGTCGGGCATGGCGCAGCGCTCCCAGTGATCAAAGGCTGAAGGCTCCTATCGGTTGCGAATCGATGCTTCATTGCGGTTCAAATCGCTAAATCAATAGTAAAGGGAGGAAACTAGCTGATCATGGGAAAGAACGGGCAAAGTGGTCGTTCTCACCCCGTGAGGAGGACCCGCCAGCGCTCCGTAGACTGTGGACGTGAGCGACAAGGCCGACCCGAACCCGTACACCATCCGCCCCGCCGACGGCGGCACCGGCGACGCCCTGCGCGACGTCGAGGTGGAGCTCTCCAAGCGCTGGCCGGAGAACAAACTGGAGCCCTCGCTCGACCGGATCGAGGCGCTGATGGACATCCTGGGCCAGCCCCAGCGGTCCTTCCCCTCCATCCACATCACCGGCACCAACGGCAAGACCTCCACCGCCCGGATGATCGAGCAGCTGCTCAACACCTTCGAGCTGCGCACCGGCCGCTACACCAGCCCGCACGTGGAGTCCGTCACCGAGCGGATCACCCTGGACGGCGCCCCGATCACCCCCGAGCGCTTCGTCGAGGTCTACCGCGACATCGAGCCCTACGTGCAGATGGTCGACGCGGCGCAGCCGGTGCCGATGTCCTTCTTCGAGGTGCTGACCGGCATGGCCTACGCGGCCTTCGCCGACGCCCCGGTGGACGTCGGCGTGGTCGAGGTCGGCATGGGCGGCTCCTGGGACGCCACCAACGTCATCGACTCCGCCGTCGCCGTGATCACCCCGATCGGGCTGGACCACACCGACAAGCTCGGTGAGACCACCGGCGAGATCGCGGTCGAGAAGTCCGGGATCATCAAGTCCGGCGCCGTCGCCGTCGTCGCCCAGCAGCAGCTGGACGCCGCCCAGAACATCCTGCGCCGCGCCGTCGAGGTGGACGCCACGGTCGCCCGCGAGGGCATGGAGTTCGGCGTGATCCGCCGCGAACTCGCCGTCGGCGGCCAGCTGGTGACGCTGCGCGGACTCGGCGGCGAGGAGTACGAGGACGTCTTCATCCCGCTGCACGGCGAGTACCAGGCGCACAACGCGGCCCTCGCCCTGGCCGCGGTCGAGGCCTTCTTCGGCGTCGGCGGCGCGCGCGGCGGGCAGCTGGACGTGGACAAGGTCCGCCAGGGCTTCTCCGGCGTCTCCTCGCCGGGCCGCCTGGAGGTCGTCCGCCGCAGCCCCACGATCGTCCTGGACGCCGCGCACAACCCGCACGGCGCCCGCGCCACCGTGGCCGCGCTCACCGAGTCCTTCGGCTTCACCCGGCTCGTCGGCGTGATCGGCACCTCCGGGGACAAGGACGTGGCCGGCGTGCTGGAGGCCTTCGAGCCGATCCTGGCCGAGGTCGTCATCACTCAGAACTCCACCCACCGCGCGATGGACGTCGACGCGCTCGCCGCCCTCGCCGTCGAGATCTTCGGCGAGGACCGCGTGCAGGTCGAGCCCCGGCTCGACGACGCCATCGCCGCCGCCGTCAGCCTCGCCGAGGAGGAGGGCGACCTCGGCGGCGCCGGGGTGCTGGTCACCGGTTCGGTCATCACGGTGGGCGAGGCCCGCCTGCTGCTCGGGAGGAAGTGACATGAGGACGCTCTGCTCCTCGACTCTGATCGGCGAAGTGCTGCTGGTCCTGTTCGCGGCGCTGGTCGCGATGCGGCTCACCGACGTCTCCAACGCGGAGATCTGGACGGTCAGCGGCATCGCGATGGCACTGTGCGTCCTGCTCTGCGGCATGATCGACCGCCCCGGCGCGGTGCAGATCGGCTGGGCGCTGCAGATCGGGCTGATCGCCAGCGGCTTCGTGCTGCCGACCATGTTCGGGCTCGGCGTGGTCTTCGCCGGCCTGTGGTGGTGCTCGGTGCACTACGGCCGCAAGGTGGACGCGTTCAAGGCCGCCCGGGCCGCCGCGGAGGCCGCCGCCGTACAGGCCTGAGGCCCGGACCAGCGGACCGACACGCCGTGTACGCAAGGTAATCTCTGCCCTGTCGGCGCCGCCTGTCGACCCGACTGTCTGCCGAACCGAATCCCCAGGAGACGCACCGTGTCCCAGCGCACTCTCGTCCTGCTCAAGCCCGACGCCGTCCGCCGCGGCCTGGCCGGCGAGATCATCAGCCGCATCGAGCGCAAGGCCGGCTGGCGGTTCGCCGCCATCGAGCTGCGCACCTTCGACCGGGCGACGCTGGAGCAGCACTACGCGGAGCACGTGGGCCGCCCGTTCTACGAGCCGCTGCTGGAGTTCATGACCACCGGCCCGTCGATCGCGCTGATCGTCGAGGGCGAGGAGGTCGTCAAGGGCATCCGCATGCTGGCCGGCGCCACCAACCCGCTGGAGGCCGGGGCCGGCACCATCCGCGGCGACTACGCGACGATCACCCGCGAGAACCTGATCCACGCCTCCGACTCCCCGGAGTCCGCCGAGCGCGAGATCAAGATCTTCTTCCCCGCGCACGCCTGATCCGGCGAGCGGGACCCGGGCGACACGCCCGGGGGGACGTTCGTACCGCCCCGGTCGGGACCATTGGCCCGGCCGGGGCATTCTTATCGTGAAATAGGGAACTGGCGGCGCCGACACGGCGTCCCAATCCTCGGAGATGCGATCACGCCCCGGACAATGGACGGTATGCCCCACGCCGACGTCCGTACCGAGTGGCGTGGCTACGATGGACGCGACTCAAGGGCCCGGTAAGACAGCTCAGCTGTTCTCCGCCCACGCGTGGACGCGCGCATTCGTCCACCCCCCCATGAACTCCGAGCCCGGGAAGGCACCCACACCCCATGGCGAGCAACCTGTCGTTCATCGGCCGCGACTTGGCGATCGACCTCGGAACAGCCAATACGCTGGTGTACGTCAGGGGCAAGGGCATCGTTCTGAACGAGCCGTCCGTCGTCGCGGTGAACACCAACACCGGCGGCATCCTCGCCGTCGGCGCCGAGGCCAAGAAGATGATCGGCCGCACCCCGGGCAACATCGTCGCCATCCGCCCGCTCAAGGACGGCGTGATCGCCGACTTCGAGATCACCGAGCGGATGCTGCGGTACTTCATCCTCAAGATCCACCGCCGCCGCTACCTCGCCCGCCCCCGCGTCGTGGTCTGCGTGCCCTCCGGCATCACCGGCGTCGAGCGCCGCGCCGTCATCGAGGCCTCCTCGCAGGCCGGCGCCCGCCAGGTGCACATCATCGAGGAGCCGATGGCCGCCGCGATCGGCGCCGGCCTGCCCGTCCACGAGGCCACCGGCAACATGGTCGTCGACATCGGCGGCGGCACCACCGAGGTCGCCGTGATCTCCCTCGGCGGCATCGTCACCGCCCAGTCCATCCGGGTCGCCGGCGACGAGCTGGACAACGCGATCGTCCAGCACATCAAGAAGGAGTACTCGCTGCTCCTCGGCGAGCGCAGTGCCGAGCAGATCAAGATGAGCATCGGCAGCGCCTTCGGCCTGGAGGGCGAGAAGGACGAGCACGCCGAGATCCGCGGCCGCGACCTGGTCAGCGGTCTGCCCAAGACCGTGGTCATCTCCGCCGCCGAGGTCCGCGAGGCCATCGACGAGCCCGTCAACGCGATCATCGACGCGGTCAAGACCACCCTCGACCAGTGCCCGCCCGAGCTGGCCGGCGACGTCATGGACCGGGGCATCGTGCTCACCGGCGGCGGCGCCCTGCTGCGCGGCCTGGACGAGCGGCTGCGCCGCGAGACCGGCATGCCGATCCACATCGCGGAGAACCCGCTCGACTCCGTCGCGCTCGGCTCCGGCAAATGCGTCGAGGAGTTCGAGGCGCTCCAGCAGGTACTCGACGCTTCGCCGCGTCGTTGACAGGTCGCCGCACCACCGGCACCACACGTCACATCAGACACTCGACTGAACGGGCCGCCGCCCGGGCCCCACAGCCCCGGGCGGCGGCCAGGTACGAAGGGGCAGTACCAGCACCGTGAGGGACACACGAGAGAGCCGGCTGCTGCTGATCCTGCTGGTGGCCGTCGCCTTCGCGCTGATCACCGTGGACATCAAGGGCGGTGAGGACTCCCCGCTCGGGCCCGCCCGGCACGCCGCCGCCAGCGTCCTCGGACCGGTCGAGCGCGGAGCCGCCACCGTCGTCGACCCGGTCGCCGACACCGTCCGCGCCTTCCGCGACGCGGCCACCGACAGCGGCCGCACCGACCAGCTCGCCCGCGAGAACACCGAACTCCGGCAGAAGCTCGCCTCCTCCGACATGGCCACCGGGCGCACCAAACAGCTGGACGACCTGCTGCGCACCGCCGGAGCCGGCGGCTACACCGTCAAGGCCGCCCAGGTCATCGCGATCGGCCCGGCCCAGGGCTTCTCCTGGACCATCACCATCGACGCCGGCAGCGACGACGGCCTCACCCGCGACATGACGGTGATCAACGGTCAGGGCCTGGTCGGCCGGATCACCACCGTCGCGCCCACCACCGCCACCGTGCTGCTCGCCTCCGACCCCGGCTTCTCGGCCGGCACCCGGCTGGAGGGCACCGGCGAGATCGGCTTCGCCTCCGGCGGCGGCGACAGCCCGATGAAGGTCTCCCTGCTCAACGGCAAGGCCCAGGTCAAGGCCGGCGACCGGCTGGTCACCTTCGGCTCGCAGAGCGGCCGCCCGTTCGTCCCCGGCGTCCCGGTCGGCAAGGTCGTCGAGGTCCAGGCCAACGCCGGCCAGCTGACCAAGACCGTCCTGGTCGAGCCCTTCGTCCAGTTCACCCGGCTGGACCTGGTCGGCGTGGTGGTCGTGCCGCCGCGCGCCGACCCGCGCGACGCCGTCCTGCCGCCGGCGCCCGCCGCGGGCCAGCCGGCCGCCGCGCCGGGCCAGGTCCCGGCCTCCGCGCCCGGCCAGGTCCCGGCCTCCGCGCCCGCCGCCCCGCCCGCCAAGCCCACTGGGGGGAACTGAGCCATGCGCCTCGCCCGCATCCCCGTCTCCGCCGGCCTCGTCCTGTTCGGCCTGATCCTCCAGGTCAGCGTGTTCGGCCGGCTCCAGCTCCCGGGAGCCACCCCGGACATACTGCTGCTCGTCGTGGTCGGCCTGGCCATGGTCTACGGGCCCACCGGCGGCTGCCTGGTCGGCTTCGCGGGGGGCCTGCTGGCCGACCTCGCGCCGCCCTCCGACCACGCCATCGGCCGCTACGCGCTGGTGCTCTGCCTGATGGGCTACGCCGCCGGGCTGCTGCGCCCGGACCACGGCCGCCAGCGCTCCGTGGCCGGCTCGCTGGTCGTGGTCGGCGCCGCGGCGGTCGCCTCCACCCTGCTCTACGCGATGGTCGGCGCCCTGGTCGGCGACACCGCGGCCCGGCACGTCGGCCTCGGCGGACTGGTCATCAGCGCCCTGCTCTACGACCTGCTGCTGGCCCCCTTCGTGGTGCCGCTGGTGATGTACCTCGGCCGCCGCTTCGGCCGCGACCCGGTGGCCGCCGCGGACGACGACGAGGGCGGCTCCGGCCTGGGCACGCTGGCCCGCTACCGCACCACCCGCGACACCTCGACGGGCCCGTCGTACAAGAAGCGGCGCGTGCCGGGCTTCGCCCGCCGCCCGTAACCGGACCGGCCTCCCGGCCCCGGCCCTCCGGCCCCGACCACCCGACCTCCCCGCATCCTGGAGCGCACGAGACGTGAGCAACATCCCCGAGACCGGCCGCACCCGACGGGTGACGATCCGTCTGGTGGTGCTGCAGATCCTGGTGCTGTCGCTGCTCGCCACCCTCGGCGGACGGCTGTGGTACCTGCAGATCCGCAACGCCAAGGAGTACACCGCCAAGGCGACCGGCAACCACATCCGCGAGGTGGTCGAGCCGGCCGTCCGCGGCGAGATCCTGGACGCCTCCGGGCGGGTGCTGGCCGGCAACGAGACCCGGCTGGTGGTCTCGGTCAGCCGCACCTCGCTGCTCCAGCAGAAGGACGGCGGCAAGGCGGTGCTGTCCCGGCTGGCCGAGGTGCTGGGGATGCCGGCCAAGGACGTGCAGGAGAAGGTCCGGCTCTGCGACGCCAAGACCCCGCAGCCCTGCTGGAACGGTTCGCCGTACCAGCCGATCCCGGTCACCAAGGAGGCGACCACCCAGCAGGCGATGCAGATAATGGAGCGCCGCGAGGACTTCCCCGGGATCACCGCGCAGCCCACCGCCGTACGCCGCTACACCGGCGCCGAGGGCGCCAACATGGCCCAGGTGCTCGGCTACCTCTCGCCGGTCACCGACGAGGAGGTCAGCAAGACCGCCGGCAAGAGCGGCCTGGACCGCTACCTGCCGGCCGACCAGATCGGGCGGGCCGGCCTGGAGTCGGTGTACGACCGCGACCTGCGCGGCACCGCGGGCATCACCAAGCTGGAGGTCGACAACCTCGGCCGGGTGATCGGCAACGCCGGCACCGTCGCCCCGCAGACCGGTGACAACCTGGTCACCAGCATCGACGCCCGGGTGCAGAAGGTGGTCGAGGACAACCTGGCGCAGGCCATGAACGACGCCCGGAACACCTTCGACAAGATCACCAACCGCAACTACGAGGCCGACTCCGGCGCCGCCGTGGTGATGGACGTGCACACCGGGCGGATCGTCGCGATGGCGAGCGCCCCGACCTACGACCCGAACCTCTGGGTGGGCGGCATCAGCGGCAAGGACTACCAGTCGCTGACCAGCAAGGACTCCAACTTCCCGCTGCTGAACCGGGCCATACAGGGTCAGTCCGCCCCCGGCTCGACCTTCAAGGTCATCTCCACCACCGCCGCCGTGCAGGCCGGCTACTCGCTGGACGGCCGCTACGACTGCCCGAAGAGCATGACCATCGGCGGCCGCGAGTTCAAGAACTTCGAGAGCGAGAACTTCGGCCAGATCTCCCTGGAGAAGGCGCTGGAGGTCTCCTGCGACACCGTCTTCTACGGCCTGGCGTACGACCAGTGGATGAAGGACGGCGGCATCAAGCCGAAGAAGGACCCGGGCGACTGGTTCTTCAAGACCGCCCACGAGTTCGGCCTCGGCGCCAAGACCGGCATCGACCTGCCGTCCGAGGTCACCGGCCGGGTGCCGGACCGGCAGTGGAAGCAGTCCTTCTACGACAACAACAAGGACGCCTGGTGCGCCCAGGGGCAGAAGGGCGGCAACAGCTACTCCGACCAGATCGCCCGGGAGAACTGCGTCGACGGTTACCAGATGCGCGCCGGTGACGCCGTCAACTTCGCGATCGGCCAGGGCGACACCCTCGTCACCCCGGTCCAGATGGCCCGGATCTACTCGGCGCTCGCCAACGGCGGCACCTTCTACCGGCCGACCATCGCCAAGGCCGTGATAAGCCCGGGCGGGGACCTCGTCCGCGAGATCGCCCCGCACGAGGACGCCAAGTTCCCCGGCGACGAGAAGCTGCTCAGCTACATCAACCAGGCCACCGAGAGCGTCATCAAGAGCGGTACCGCCGCCTGGAAGTTCAACGGCTGGCCGCAGGACAAGATCACGCTGCACGCCAAGACCGGCACCGCCGAGGTCGAGGGCAAGCAGACCACCTCCTGGCTGACCACGTACAGCAAGGACTACGCGGTCGTCATGACGATAAGCCAGGGCGGCACCGGCTCCGGCGGCTCCGGCGACGCCATCCGCCGGATCTACCAGGCGCTGTACGGCGTGGACGACAAGGGCGGCATCGACAGCGGCAAGGCGCTGCTGCCCGCGCCGCAGGCCGAGCTGCCGAAGTTCAACCCGGACGGCACCGCGATCATCAAGCCGGTCTCGTACGGCGCCGACGCGGCGCAGGGCGCCCAGGCCCCGGGCCTCCAGGCCCAGGCCGTCGCCGCCGCTCCGGCGCTGCTCGACGCGGCCACGGCGCAGCCGGCCCCGGCGACGGCCTTCCTCGACCGGACGCCGCCGGCCGACCGTCCGGCGTCGTACACCGCGGCCGACGCCGCGCTCGAACCCACGCGCGGACCGGGAAGGGGACGGGCATGACCTCCTACGGCTCGTACCGGCAGCTGCGGCTGGCCCCGCAGCGCCGCGGGGTCTCCAAGGCGCTGTCCAAGGACTCCCCGCTCTGGCGGCTCGACTGGATACTGCTGGTGGCCGCCCTCGCCCTCTCGGCCGGCAGCTCGCTGCTGGTCTGGTCGGCCACCCGCGGGCGCGACTCGCTGACCCACGGGGACCCGCAGTACTTCCTGTACCGGCACCTGACCAACTTCGTGGTCGGGCTGGTGCTGTGCTCCGTGGTGATAGCGATAGGGAGCCGGCGCTTCCGCACGATCGTGCCGTTCCTGTACGTCGGCGTGCTCGTCCTGCTGCTGGCGACGCTCAGCCCGCTCGGCTCGACCATCAACGGCGCGCACTCGTGGATCCAGCTCGGCGGCGGCTTCTCGATCCAGCCGGCCGAGTTCGCCAAGCTCGCGATCGTGCTGGCGATGGCGGTCGTGCTGTCGGACCAGGTGGACGCGGGGGAGCGGGAGTTCCCCTCGCACCGGGCGGTGTTCCGGGGCCTGCTCTGGGCCGGGGTGCCGATGTGCATAGTGCTGTTGATGCCGGATGCCGGCTCGGTGATGGTGATGGCCGCGATCGTGCTGGGCATCCTGCTCGGCTCCGGCGCGGCGAACCGCTGGGTGCTCGGCCTGCTGGTGGCGGGCACCGCCGGATGCGTGGCGATCTGGAAGTTCGGGCTGCTGAGCCAGTACCAGATCGACCGCTTCGCCGCCTTCGCCAACCCGCAGCTGGACCCGAACGGCGTCGGCTACAACACCGCGCAGGCCCGGATCGCGATCGGCTCGGGCGGGCTGAACGGCAAGGGGCTGTTCCACGGCACCCAGACCGTCGGGCAGTTCGTGCCGGAGCAGCAGACCGACTTCGTGTTCACCGTGGCCGGCGAGGAGCTGGGCTTCGTCGGGGCGCTGGCGATCATCGCGCTGGTCGGCGTGATCCTCTGGCGGGCCTGCCGGATCGCCCGGCAGGCGACCGACCTGTACGGGACGATCGTGGCGGCCGGGGTCATCGCCTGGATGGCCTTCCAGGCCTTCGAGAACATAGGGATGTGCCTGGGCATCATGCCGGTCGCGGGCATCCCGCTGCCGTTCGTCTCGTACGGCGGCTCGTCGATGTTCGCCAACTGGATCGCCATCGGGCTGCTCCAGGCGGTGCGGAGCCAGCGGCCGATAGCGGCCTGAGCGCGCCGCGCCGTGCGGCGGCGGGGCCGGTCCGGGACTTCCCGGGCCGGCCCCGCTGTCGTGTCCGGGGGTGCTGTCGTGTCCGGGGCCGGGGCGGGTTCAGAGGAGGCAGTCGGCGGTGGTGAGGACGGCGCGGGTCTGGTGGGCGAGTTGCTCCTGGACGGGCACCCAGCGGGTGCCGAAGCGGTGGCGCAGCCGGTCGAGGCTGTCGGCGACGACGGTGCGGGCGCGGTCGCGGGCGGCCTCGACGCCGGGGCCGCGGGTGTCGGCGAGCAGCCGCAGCAGGATCGACGCGACCCGCAGCGGTACGCGGGCGGCGACCAGTCCGGCGGTGGTCACCCGGGAGGCGGTGAGCGGTTCGGCGCCCCAGCGCTCCAGCCACTCCTCGGCCACCCGCGGGGCGACCGCCAGGCTGGACTCGGCGGTGCGCAGCAGCGGGCCGTACGCCTCGTGGCCGGGCGCCCCGGGCCGGTGCGCGCGGACGGCCGGGAGCAGGGCGGTGAGGTCCGCGGCGCGTGCGGTGAGGTCGCGGGCGGCGGCCGCGAGGGCCTGCGGGCCGGCCGGGTGGCGGTGGGCGTCGCCGACCGCGTCGACGGCCCACATCGGGACCTCCAGCACCGCGGAGACCGCGCCGTACCGGGCCGCGTACGACCAGGTGGACAGCTCGGGCTCGTCCGGCAGGGCCCGGGAGCCGCCGGCGCCCGGAGACGGCATCAGGTAGGTGCCCGGGTCCGGGCTGGCCCAGCCGATCGCGTCGTAGGAGTCCACGTCGAGCGGCACGCCGGCCCGCTGCGCGGAGCGGGCGAAGCGCCCGGCCAGGCCCGGGACGGGGCGGGTGAGCTGGGCGAACGCGCCGCCGAAGTCCACCCCGTGCAGCGAGCACTGGAGGAACGGGCGCAGTTCGTCGATCAGTCCGGTCAGCGCCAGGCTCTCCGGCATCGGCGGGCGGCCGGAGCCGGGGGCGGGCAGCAGTTCGGGCTGCTCCTCGAAGGAGGGGCGGAAGAAGTGCTCGTAGTGGCGCCGCATGGTGAGCGGGCCGTCCAGCCAGCCGGCGTTGAGCGCGGCGCCGTCGGGGTCGAGGCAGAGCAGCAGGTGCCAGGAGAGTCCGGGGCGGGCGGGGCGGTCGAGCAGCACCTCGGCGAGCCGGACGGTCCCGGCGGTGCCGATCGGTTCGTTGGGGTGCGGGCCGCCGACCACCAGGACGGCCCGCGGGCCGCGGTCCACGGAGAGCAGCAGCAGCGGGCGGCCGGCCCGGGAGCGGCCCACCTCGCGCAGCCGGCAGCGGTCCGGGTGCCGCAGGGCGAGCCGCCGTGCGGCGGACTCGGCCTGGGCCGGCGTCGGGTAGCGGGCCGGCCGGGTGTCGAGGGTCCGGAGCGGGCGGATCCGCCGACCGGTGTCGGTCATGGTTCTCCTTGCGCCGGTCGTACGGCCGCCGGGGCGCGGGCGTGCGGGTGCGCCGCCGGGCACGGCGTGCGGGCGGGGGGACGGGGGAGGGGGACGGGGCTGGGCGTGGCACCGCGGGCCGGGAACGGCGGCCGTGCGGGGACGGACGGGGCCGTCCGTGGGCGGCCCGTGGGGAGGGAGAGGCGTGCCGGCCGGAAAACCGACGAGGGCCGAGCGTACGACTCAACTTCCTTGTCCGGAAGGGGTGCAGATGTCTTTGGCGGAGCCCTGTCAGTACCGCACGGGCCGTCCGGGCGTGTCAACGGCGGACGGGACCGGCCGGCGGGCGCCCACCGCGCGTGCCGGGGCGGGCACCAGCGGGCTCGGGAGGCCACCGGTGGGCACCGGTGGACACCGGCGGGTGCGGGCGGAGACCGGCCCGTCCGGGGTCGCGCCGGAGCGCGGAGGGCCCGTGAACCGGGGCAGACGGCCCGTTCCCCGGATTGGGCTACCCTTGAGGGTCACCCCTCCCGTGCCGACTCGCGGCACCGAATCACGTCGTAAGGGTTCCTAGTACATGACTGTCGAATCGGTCTTCCCACGCCTGGAGGCCCTCCTCCCGCACGTCCAGAAGCCGATCCAGTACGTCGGCGGCGAGCTGAACTCGACCGTCAAGGACTGGGACGCCTGCGACGTCCGCTGGGCGCTGATGTACCCCGACGCCTACGAGGTCGGGCTGCCCAACCAGGGCGTCATGATCCTCTACGAGGTGCTGAACGAGCGTGAGGGTGTACTCGCCGAGCGCACCTACAGCGTCTGGCCGGACCTCGAGGCGCTGATGCGCGAGCACCACGTCCCGCAGTTCACCGTGGACGCCCACCGCCCGGTGAAGGCCTTCGACGTGTTCGGCCTGTCGTTCTCCACCGAGCTCGGCTACACGAACATGCTGACCGCGCTCGACCTGGCCGGCATCCCGCTGGAGGCCAAGGACCGCACCATCGACGACCCGATCGTCCTGGCCGGCGGCCACGCGGCCTTCAACCCGGAGCCGATCGCGGACTTCATCGACTGCGCCGTGGTCGGCGACGGCGAGCAGGCCGTCCTCGACATCACGGAGATCATCCGGGCCTGGAAGGCCGAGGGCCGCCCGGGCGGCCGGGACGAGCTGCTGCTGCGCCTGGCCCGCACCGGCGGAGTCTACGTCCCCAAGTTCTACGACGTGGAGTACCTGGCCGACGGCCGGATCGGCCGCGTCGTGCCGAACGCCCCCGGCGTGCCGTGGCGGGTGTCCAAGCACACCGTGATGGACCTCGACGAGTGGCCGTACCCGAAGCAGCCGCTGGTCCCGCTCGCCGAGACGGTGCACGAGCGGATGTCCGTGGAGATCTTCCGCGGCTGCACCCGCGGCTGCCGCTTCTGCCAGGCCGGCATGATCACGCGCCCCGTGCGGGAGCGAAGCATCACCGGCATCGGCGAGATGGTGGAGCGCGGGCTGAAGGCGACCGGCTTCGAGGAGGTCGGCCTGCTGTCGCTGTCCAGCGCCGACCACACCGAGATCGGCGACATCGCCAAGGGCTTGGCGGACCGCTACACCGAGGACAAGATCGGCCTGTCGCTGCCGTCCACCCGCGTCGACGCCTTCAACATCGACCTCGCCAACGAGCTGTCCCGCAACGGGCGCCGCTCGGGCCTCACCTTCGCCCCCGAGGGCGGCAGCGAGCGCATGCGCAAGGTCATCAACAAGATGGTGTCGGAGGAGGACCTGATCCGCACCGTCGCCACCGCGTACGGCAACGGCTGGCGCCAGGTGAAGCTGTACTTCATGTGCGGCCTGCCCACCGAGACCGACGAGGACGTGCTCCAGATCGGCGAGATGGCGAAGAACGTCATCCAGAAGGGCCGCGAGGTCACCGGCCAGAACGACATCCGCTGCACCGTCTCCATCGGCGGGTTCGTGCCCAAGCCGCACACCCCGTTCCAGTGGGCCCCGCAGCTGTCCGCCGAGGCCACCGACGCCCGCCTGGCCAAGCTGCGCGACTCCATCCGCGGCGACCGCAAGTACGGCAAGAACATCGGCTACCGCTACCACGACGGCAAGCCGGGCATCGTCGAGGGCCTGCTCTCCCGCGGCGACCGCCGGGTCGGCGCGATCATCCGCGAGGTCTACGAGGACGGCGGCCGCTTCGACGGCTGGCGCGAGTACTTCTCCTACGACCGCTGGATGGCCTGCGCCGAGAA
This sequence comes from Kitasatospora sp. NPDC001225, assembly GCF_053597855.1. Classification (NCBI taxonomy): domain Bacteria; kingdom Bacillati; phylum Actinomycetota; class Actinomycetes; order Kitasatosporales; family Streptomycetaceae; genus Kitasatospora; species Kitasatospora sp. NPDC001225. The sequence goes on along the minus strand of NZ_JBSFJC010000054.1, from coordinate 35,350 downwards.
GGGCCTGGCCGGCACCGGCGTCGACGTCGACTGGTACACCACCCGCGAGCGCACCTACGAGGAGGTGCTGCCCTGGGACCACCTGGACAGCGGCCTCGACAAGGACTGGCTCTGGGAGGACTGGCAGGACGCCCTGGAGGAGGTCGAGGTCGACGACTGCCGCTGGACCCCGTGCTTCGACTGCGGCGTGTGCCCGCAGATGGACACGGCCATACAAATCGGCCCGACGGGCAAGAAGATGCTGCCGCTGACGGTCGTCAACGCCACTGGCCAGCAGGGTTAGCCAGAGGCATGGGGGACACGCTCGGCGAGCTGTGTGACGTATTTCACAGCCTCTCGGAGGGCGAACGACAGCTCGTCCTGGGCGCACTCGGTGTGACGCGCGCCCCGGGCGAGCCAGCCCCGGCCCCACGGGCGGCCCGGCAGGGGGGCCGGAAGACTCCTCTGCCCGCCGCCCGGAGTGCCCAGGGCATCGAGTCCTCCATCGAGTGGGTCTGACCCGCTGAGGCCACGCCCAGAGCCCTCCCCGATCCTGTCGGGGAGGGCTCCTGCGTTCGATGGAGTGCTGAACGCCTTCGAGTGATGGCCGGTGGCTGTCAGCTACCTCTGATGAGTGACAGGTGCCCGGCGGCCGACTTGGACAGGCTCTCCAGGATGGCCCCGCCCTTTTCGGCGGTACCGAGGGACGGGCGGCCGATGATGCCGTTCTCGGTGTAGCCGGCCATGCCCAGCGTGAGGAGGTGGGGGCGCTCCGGGGCGTCGTGGTCGTCCTGCTCGATGCCCTCGCGGATGAGGTGGGGAGCGCCGTGGAGGAGGAGTGAGACCTCCAGCTCGCCGCCGTGCATGTCCTCGCCGCCGCTGCTCTCCAGGGCTGCGGCCTCGCGGGCCTGGTGCCAGTCCTCGCGGACCGGGAAGAGGGCGACGCGCGGGCCCTCGGTGTTGGCCTCCTGGACCACGTTGGAGAGGACGTAGTTCCCGCCGTGCCCGTTCACGATCAGCAGGCCGGGGACGCCGGACGCCTGGAGGGACCTCCAAGTGTCGTTGATCACGGCGTAGAGCGTGGCGGCGCTGATGCTGACGGTGCCCGGCATGTGGGAGTGCTCGTGGGAGCAGGACAGGGTGATGGGTGGCAGGAGGAACAGGTCGTAGTCGGTGGCGATCCGCTGGGCGATCAGGCTGGCGACGACGGTGTCGGTGGTCAGGGGCAGGTGATCGCCGTGTTGCTCGAAGCTGCCGACCGGCAGCACGGCGATCTTGGCGCCGCGCCGGCGTTCGTCTGCGGAGGTGGCGGCCGTGATCAGTGCGTCCATGAGCCCAGCCTCTCTCATCGGGTCGTCAGCGGTCGAGAGGGCTTCCGCTGCTCATCAGTGCCAAGCGGTGGGTGAACGTGGCTACTTGGGGTACGGCGCTCCACCGCTGGAGGGCCTTTCCGGCGGTGGATAGTTCGGACATTGCGCGCGCTGACTCGGTGTCGACGGCGATGGACAGTGCGCGGTCGGCTGCGGCGACAGCCTGCTCGGGTTCACCGGACACCGCGTAGGCCCGCGCCAGTCGGGAGAGGTAGACGCCCTGGTCGTTACGGTAGACCGGCGGCAGCACTCGGAGCTCCGCCTCGAACATGCCCACGGCCGTGTGCGGGTCGCCGAGTTCGATCAGACAGTTCGCGCGCTGCATCTCGATGTAGGTCGGTGTGCAGTAGGCGAGATCAAGAGCGTCGTCGGCGTGCGAATCGTCCGGCGCGGCCGCGATCTCGTGAGCCTCGTCGAACTTCGCCTGTGCGAAGCGAGGGTTGCCCATCATCGCGTGGCCCTGTGCCTCCTGCTGCGCCGCCAGTGCCCGGATCCGGTGAGTGGCCCCGACCGACCGCTGGGCCGCGCGGGCAAGGCTGACGGCCTTCTGGGCGTTGCGCTGGGCGGTGGCCTGGTTGCTCTTCCGGAAGAGCACGTAGGCGGCCATCACGTCGTCGCCGGCCTCCTGCGCCCACTCCATTGCGCGGTCCGACCAGAACAGGGCTCGGTCGAAGTCCCCGAGGTCCTGGTTCAACCAGCCCAGGAACTCCGCGGTACGAGTGCCGATGGTGAGGAGTTCCTCGCGGTCGCGGCCCCCGATGGCCTGCTGGAGACGGTCGAGCAGTTGGAGGTGTCGTGTCACGGAGTCGAGCGCGTGTCGGGAGCCGAGCAGGTTCGCGGCCTTGTAGTGGCCGGGTATCACACCGCGCAGGTGGCTGACGAAGAACTCGGGGTCGATCGGGGCGCTGAGGCCTTGTCCGCCGTCGGCAGGCTCAGGCGGGCGGCGGCGGGGATGCTGGACCGGGGCCTCCAGCTCCCATGACCGAGAAGCCAAGCCGAGCAGGCGGCCCGGAATGTGAAGGCCGTCGGCGATCCGCTCAATCAGATCGATTTTCTCGATCCTGCGCTTGCCGGACAGGACCTCACCGACCCGGCTCGGTGTCATGTCACAGGCGCGAGCGATGAGCGACGGGTAGATCCCCGCCAGTTTGAGCAACCGGAACACGGCGGCGAAGTCTCGTCTTCGACACGCAGTGATCATCTCCGGGTTGGACAGCAGGCTCGCGGGGAGCCGGTCCGGTACGCGAGCCTCGGTCACCATTGCCCCCGCTGTTGATCAGCAGCCGCTGCAAGCAAGTTGATTACCTGTGAGTTTACCCACAGTGGGCAACCAGCTTGGGTACGAAGTCCGCACTCCCTCTCGGCAACCTGGCACCAAGGGCCGGGACGTTCGGGTTCGGGCCGCCCATTGGGCATCGGGAGGCGGTGCACGTGACCAGCTCGGGAGAACCCCGCGACGGCTCCGAACCCTACAAGCCGGGCAACGGGATACCAGCGTTCGAGGCGCGACTCGCGCGGCACAGGCGGTCCGCGACGGTGGCCAGGAGCCACCTGCGTGACTTCCTCCAGAGCATCCCGGGCGGCACGGCCCTCATGGGCGACGGCCAACTGGTGCTCGGTGAACTGGTGGCCAACGCGGTGGTGCACGCGCGAGTTTCGCCCGGGCGCGAGATCGCTGTCCGGTTCGAGATGGCGTGCGACCAGCTGCGGATCGAGGTGCACGACGCGAGCAGCGAGAAGCCCGCGATCCGGTGTGCTGCCGACCCGGGCGACGTCTCGGGGCGTGGGCTGCACCTGGTGGAAGCCCTGTCCCTGGAGTGGGGCTTCGAGCCCCGCCCTGAAGGTGTCGGAAAGATCGTTTGGGCCCTGGTGGGCCCGGAAGGCGGTGTGGAATGAGCAGGCGGTCGTCCGGGACGGCGACGCGGTGCTTCTACTGCGGCGCGGGGCTGAGGAAGGCGCTGACCCGAAGCATCGTGGTGAACGGGCAGACGGTCGGTGTCCACAGGTGGCACCCGCGGCGCGCAGGGGAGGTGTCGGGGAAGTGACGCCGATCGGAGTCCCCGACGTGACGGAGACGGCCGCCCCGTACCCCTTCCCGGTGGTCCTGGAAGTCCAAGGCCTTATGGAGCCCGAGTACTTCGGCAGGCTGCCGGAGGCGATGGCAGCGCTCCTGACGGCGGTCGGCACGCTTCCGCTCAGCCCGGACCAGCAGGGCTACTTCGCCGAGTTGTTCGGGCCGTCGGAGGAGCAGTCGATCGGGCGCCGGCTCGCGACGCACGGAGAGGTGCGGGCCCTGGCCTTCCTCGACCTGACCCCGACCGTGGTCCGCCTGTACCCCGCCGGCCCCGGGACAGCCCAGTGATCCGGCACCTGCGGGCCCGATGGGACCGGCTCTCGACCTGGTGGCTGCTGGACGGCCAGTTCACCTGGCCGGTGCGGGCCGTCTCGCCGAGCCGGCGGGCCGCGCACCGCGACGCGTTGGCGTGGTACACGGAGCCTGACTTCGCTCAGGAAGAGCGGATGCTGCTCATGCGGCAGATCTGGTGGGAGAAGACCGGCGTTGACGATCCGCTGCTCGACCTGACCGAGGCGGAGCTGTTCCGGCGGATCTTCGACTGCGAGCAGCCGACGCGGGACCGCACCTGACCTGATCAGGGACAACTGAAGACGTGCCGGACCACCCCGGAACCTTGGCGGGAGAGGGGTGGTCCGGTGGGTCGGAACCCGATGCCGATGGTATCGGGCTCCTCGGCATGCCAGTGCGTGGACGGCCGGTTCAGTTCTTGACCAGGGGAGTTGAAGCACAGTTGGACGGGGACGACGACTTCGGTGCGGAGTTGGCGGCGAGCCTCGACCCTGACTCGTGGGTGTGGCTGCCGGGCGTCGACTACGCCGCCGGCTGGAGGGCCGCGCGGCAGACGGCGGATGAAGTGAACATCCTGCTGGCAGCATGCGGCGTGGATCGATCGCACTTGCGGGCGATCGCCGACACCGATGCTCAGGGTGGGGCGCTGGTCCGCCTTGAGGGCGTCCTGGAGGGCTGGATGAGTCTCAAGGAACTGCTCTGCTTGGCAGCCAACGTCCGCGGAGAACTGACGTGAAAGGGCCAGTGCAGGAACCCGCCTGCACTGGTCATTCACTCCCGAGCAGGGGCCAACGATGAGGAGTGGGAGGCGAGTTGTTCCACCCCCTCTTTATAAGAGCGACCATCCGGCACCCTGCGTGACCTGGGACTCAGCCACCCTGCGGGTTCCCGACTCACCTCACCGCCGGCGCCCGCAACTGACCGCCACATACCGCCCGTTCTGGCACGCCTGTGGCACGGGCGCACCCGAGTTCGCAACTTCTCGATGCCTGACTAGACACAGGCCAAAGTCTCACCCAGCTAGCTGCAGCGGTCCGGCTGGCAGACGACTAGCGATTCGTGACGGTGTCACGATCCTGTCCGCCCAAGATGGTGGAGGCAATGAGACCCAGCCCCTTGGCCATGCGCACAGGAACAGCGTTCCCGATCTGTCGCTCGATCGATCCGTAGTGCCCATGGAACTGATAGGTCACAGGGAAGGTCTGGAAAGCTGCTGCCTCCCGCAGTGTCAAACCGCGGTCGAGTGTGGGATGAATGAAGGTCCCGCAGGCAGGTGTAGTGCATCGCGTGGTCATAGTTGGGGCCGGTTCATCGAGCTTGACCCTGCCATACGAGGAACTGGCATTGCGCGCGCTAGCAAGACGCTTATGGCAGTCCAGCTGGTGCTCCTCTGGCAGGTCGAAGCGGTTGCCGCCCACAGGGATAGCTGCAATCCTCGCTTGAACAGTCTCAGAGCTCGATCGATGAACATCGAGCGGATCATCCGAACGTCTGTGGCGAGCCAGATGCGCCAGCGCTTGCCGGGCGGTCCTGGGAGCGGTCTGGAAGCTACTTGGCAGAAGATCGATCAGATGCCCCTCGAACGAGAAGGGGACATCCTCGCGAATGGCGAAGCAAATGAAGCGCTTTCGACGTTGAGGAACCCCGAACATCGCCGCATCAAGCACACGCGTTCTCAATTGATAGCCAGAATCCGTCAACATGCGGTCAAGTTCGGGCAGGCGGCGGTCGCGGGCGAGGCCCGGAACGTTTTCGAGCAGGACGATCCGAGGTCGAAGCGACTCAACGAAGCGGAAGGTGTCTAGGACCAGGTCGTTGCGGCGCTCATCGACCGCTCCCTTCGCCAAGCTAGAGAAGCCTTGACACGGCGGGCAAGCCTTGAGCAGGTCCAGCTCCCCTTGGCCAAGCTGAGCACCAGTCAGGATCTCTTGTGGCTCAACAGTTCGGATGTCTTGAGCAAAGAGACGCACCCTTGGGTGGTTCCTGCGGTAGGTTTCAGCGGCTTCCTGGTCGTTCTCCACTGCGGCGAGCATCCGAAAGCCAGCATCCCTCAGGCCCCGTGTGGCACCCCCCGCCCCGGCAAACAGGTCGACAGCACTGTACGTGGGCATGGCGCCGATCCTAGACCGGCAGAGCACCGTTGCAACAGATGATCCCTGGTGGCAACCACTCATATGTGCTTAGCTGTTGCTCTACGTGACGACCGCGGAGATGGGTGGGGCATGCAGCACGCGAGCGCAGAGGAACCCGATCACGGTGAGCTGTTCGTAACACTGCCTCAGCAGAAGGCCAATCGACGGGAGAGCCGAGATTCGGGCACCGGCGTCGGGCCCGGCACCTCTGCCCCCTACCGGATGCGCATCAGCCGGCTCACTGTCGACAAGCTAGGGATCAAGCTCTACGACCGAGTCTCCGCAGTCCTCGCCGAGATCATCGCAAACGCATACGACGCCGACGCAACAGAGGTGACTGTTCGCCTGCCGTTCGACACATGGCTGGCCCCATCCGCCGGTAAACCGGCCGTGGACAGTTACGAGATCACTGTGGTGGACAACGGGCACGGCATGACCACCGAGGAGGTAAACAGCCACTACCTGCTTGTTGGCTCCGACCGACGTCGACGCTTCGGAAAGGACACCTCCCGCCGCAGAGAGCGGCGCGTCATGGGCCGGAAAGGCATTGGGAAGCTGGCCCCATTTGGCATCTGCCGAACCGTAGAAGTCATCACATCCGGGGGTGAACGCACCGACAACGGTTATCGCGTGTCCCACCTCAAGCTGCACCTCGAAGCCATGATGTTCGACAGCGAGGATGACTATATTCCTGAGGTCGGTGACCTGGATGGCACGTTCAGGGATTGGACGGGGACAACAATCCACCTGACCGACTTTAATCGGAAGCTCGTTCCAAAGGGGGATGAGCTGCATCGACAGCTCTGCGCGCGCTTCGGAATTCGGCGCGACGATTGGGATGTCGAGGTCATCAATACAAGACATGATGGAGCGCTCCCCGGCCTCACCGAGGATTCCTTTCGGCTTGGCGAGCTGAAGATCGATCTTCAAGAGGATACGAAGGTCACGTTCGATAGACACCCGATCGCCCGCCAAGGCGACGAGGCGCTTCCCGTGTCAGGCTGGCTCGCCTTTGCAAAGGACCCCTACAAGGACGAGGTGATGGCTGGCGTCCGCATCTACGTTCGCGGCAAGATTGTAGCTACCACCAGGGACTTTGGCGCCACAACAGGATTCACGGGAGAATGGGGGGTCCGTTCATACCTCGTAGGCGAAATCCATGCCGAATGGCTTGACGAAGACGAAGACCTGATTCGCTCCGACCGCCAGGACATCATCTGGACATCCGAGCTCGGGCAGGCCTTGCAGGATTGGGGAACTGCACAGGTCAAAGCTCTCGCAAAGCGCGGCAGGTCGTCGGTCCGGAAGAGGACACAAGAGGTCTTCGAGAAGGCGGCTAACCTTGACGCCCGACTCCTTGAGGAGTCACCTGGAGATCCTCAGTACCGAGCCTCCGTCAAGAGCGCGTTCAGCACACTGGTGGCCGACAGCGATCGCGACGCGGCCGATGACCCGGAACGCGTGGAAAGCTACGTCCAACTCGCCAAAAGCATTGGCCCTCACACAGAGCTTCTGGATACCCTACACAAGGTCTCAGAAGAGGTGAACAGCCCCCTCGACATGGTCCTTGCCCTCTTCCAGAAGGCGCGAATTGCGGAGTTCTATGCGCTTGGACAGGTGGCTCAGGAGCGGGTGGATGTCGTAAACCGACTCCGACAGCTGATCTCAGACGGAAGCACTCTCGAACGCCCTCTTCAGGAGCTAATTGAGAAGGCGCCATGGCTCTTGGCCCCTGAATGGACGCCGCTAGGGATGAATGAAACCCTAGACCGCGTCCGCAGCAGTTTCGATTCATGGTGCTTCACTAAGTACGGCGAGTTGATTTCCGGCACCAATATTCGCAATCCAGAGCGCCGGCCCGATTTCGTGCTACTCAACGGGCCGCGGGGGACACTTTGGGTCGTGGAGATCAAGCGCGTCAATTATCAGCTGACGGACGAGGAGTTTTCCCGGGCAGTCGACTATCTGGGAGCCCTGGAGGACTTCCTCGACGATACTCCTCGATTCGGAGACGAGTTTCCTGTTCGGCGGCTTACGTTCATCGTCGACAATGTCGACCGATTGAGCCGCGCGAATCGGAAGCTCTTGGAGCAAAACGCAAATATTGAGCGCCGCAGCTGGTATGACCTCTTGGAACAAACCGACCAGGCGCATAGGGACTTCCTGGCCAAGGTCGAAAAGGTTCGTAGCCAAGCCGACGAACTCTAAGCTGGACCAACCACCACGGGCGGTGGAGCGGTTTTGGCCGGTGTCCTGCCTGGTTTGGGGTCGAGCATGATCGGGGGGCCGTAAGCTGTTGCGACTCGGTCAGGGCTTCTGGGCCTGACCGCAATTTGGCCGAGTGGCCCCCCGTTCTTGCTCGACTCGGGTCCCGAGCCTGGGAGGTGGGTAAAACCGTGGAGCCGCCCGACCCCAGCCACGACGGGCTCTAACCTCGGTTACCCTCCCGGCCGCACGTTCGACGTGCGCGGCCGGCCGCCGCCGGAGCGGGGCGCAAGACAGGAGCGACGGCGAGCGGCAGGGCCGCGCGCTGGCGCGCTGTGCGCGCCCTTGAGTAAGTGAAGAAGAGTTGCGACAGCCCCCGTGCCCGTTGTGGACATGGGGGCTTCGGTGTGTTCGGGGTGGTTAGCGGGAGGCCTTGGCGCGCTTGGGCTTGTGGGCGTCGATGGCGTAGGTGAGGGCGGTGGTTTCGGCGCCGAGGCGGGTCTCTTCGAGGATGAGGGGGAGGCCGGTGGTCTGGTCGCAGGTGATGCGGTAGGCGATCAGGAGGACGGCGGCTTCGGAGAGTTGGAGGGCTTCGCGTTCGTCGGGCTGGGGGACTCGGGCGCTGACCCGCTCGCGCCAGGTGAGGTCGCGGCCGCCGGCGTCGGCGAGCGCCGCGTAGGCCTCGGCCGGGGTGGCGGTGGGTTGTTGGGCGAGCGGGGTGGCCTCGACGCGTTCCATGGGTAGCAGGAGGCGGTGGAGGGCGCGGCCGTTGCCGGTGGGGTCGGCGAGCAGGCGGTCGCAGCCGAGCATCAGTTCGTCCTGGTTCATCTCTAGCAGCGGCGCGGTGATGGCGTCGGTGCGGGTGCGGTAGACCGCGGGCTTCTCGGCGTGGTCGAACCAGGCGTCGATGGGCGTTGAGAAGGTGTCGCCCTGGGCGGTGATGGTTCGGTCCAGGCTGGTGCTCGGGCCGTGGACGGCGGCGCGGACGAAGGTGCCGCGGCCTTGCTTCACGTCCAACTGCCCCTCGGTGCGGAGGGCGGCGACGGCGAGCCTGACGGTGGGGCGGGAGACGCCGTAGGTCTCGGCGAGATCGGTTTCGGTGGGCAGCTGAGTGCCGGGAGGCCACTCGCCGGTGGCGATCGACTGTCGCATCGCCGCCGCCACCTGCTTGTGCAGTGCCTCGTTCCGAATGATCGCCATGGTGTTGACCCCTTGGTGCGGACGCCGGGGAACGGGCCCGCTTCGCGTGTGCCGTGTCGTTTTCGAGGGTTCGTCTGTGGTCGTTTGCCCTGGTCGGGCGGCATCTCTAGGTCTGTAGTCAGTTGCTAGCCGTTAAACGTAAGCATGAATTGCTTGCGTCGGGGCGTCAAGGAGGAGCATCATCGAGGTGCCAAAGGTAAGTACGTTTGACGACTGACGTCATGCGGCCCTTGGTGTCAGAGGAGCGTGCGCTCATGCAGTCCATTCCCGTGGACGGAACCCGGCTCGGCGCGATGACCTGCATCGTTGCCCCCGAAGCGCGGATCGCGAACCGCGAGACCGGGGAGATCAGGAAGGACCGGGAGGGCCAGACCGTCTACACGGTCGGGGTCGCGGTCCGGCAGGACGGCCGGCGGGCCTCGATCATCGAGATCAGCGTGTCCGGCGAACCGGTCGGCGTCGTGGAGGGCGTGCGGGTGCACGTCACCGGACTGACGGCCTTCTCCTGGGCGATGGGGGACCGGCACGGCCTGTCCTTCCGGGCCGACGCCATCACCCCGGTTCCGGTTGCCGTCCCGGCTCCGGCGGCCTCCCGCAAGGGCGGCGACGCCTGATGAGCGGCGCGACCCGTGTGAAGCTGCGCGGCCTGCTGCGTGAACTCGGCGACCTGGCCGAAGAGGTCGACCCGTTCGGGCGGGACGACGAGGGGGCTCAGCTCTTCGACCACATCGCCGGCATCGCTACCAAGGCTGCCGGTCAGGCCCGTGACCTGGAGACCGTGGCCCACAACACGGCGGTGGAGAACGGGGGACGGCTGTGATCGTCCTTCAACTGCTCTGGGTGGCGATGCTGGCAACGGTGCTCATCGCGCTCAGCATGGCCCCGGTGCTGAGGCGCAGCCACCCCTATCTCTGGTGGCACCTGTTCGGCTACCCGGCGACCGTGATCCGAGTCCGGATGACGTGGCGGCGTTTGACCACGAACCTCGGCCTCGCTGTGGCCAAACGTCCGGGGCGGGCCAGAGTCGGGGACTTGATGGTTCGAGGGGATCCGCTTCGGCCGACACCGCCCCGGCTGGGTGTCGCGAAGTGCCGGCGTGGCGGCATCGACGTGCGGGTGCGGCTTCACCCCGGGCAGGTGCCCGAGCACTTCGCCGAGGCCCTCGACGCGCTCACCCATGCCTGGCGGGTGCACGCGGTACGGCTGGTCGCGGACGAGCGCGGGTTCCTCACCCTCTCGGCGCTCGCCTGGGACCCGCTGATCACGCCGGTGGCGCCGTACCGGTTGAAGGAGCGGCTGTTGCGGGCGGTGGTCGGGCTGCTGGAGGACGGCCGGGCCTGGACGATCGACCTGCGGCGGGCGCCGCACTGGCTGATCGTCGGCGCGACCCGCTCCGGGAAGTCCACCCTCATCGCCGCGCTGGTGAAGGAACTCGCCCCGCAACGCGTCGCCCTGTTCGGCATCGACCTCAAGGGCGGCATGGAGCTGTCCCTGTTCGAGGACCGGCTGTCGGCTCTGGCGGCCACCCGGGCGGAAGCCGCCCACCTGCTCGCGGAGCTGGTCGCGGAGACCGAAGCCCGGATGCAGCTGTGCCGCTCGGTCGGGGCCCGGTCCGTCTGGGACCTGCCGCCGAAGCTTCGCAAGATGCCGGTCGTCGTCATCGTGGACGAGGTAGCGGAGCTGTACCTGGTGGCGACCAGGGAGGACAAGGCGGAGGTGGGGGAGATCTCCACCAACCTGCTCCGGCTCGCCCAGCTCGGTGCCGCTCTGGGCGTCCACTTGGTGGTCGCGGGGCAACGGGTCGGCTCCGACCTCGGGCCCGGGGTGACCGCCTTGCGGGCCCAGTTGGCCGGCCGGGTCTGCCACCGGGTGAACGATGCGGGGACGGCGGAGATGGTGCTCGGCGATCTCGACAAGGATGCCCTGGCCGCTGCTCAGCAGATCACCGCCGCTGAGCAGGGCGTCGCCATCACGGTTGGCGCCGACGGCCGGTGGACCCGCGCCCGGTCCGTCCACGTCACCCCCGAACAGGCACGCCGAGCGGCGAGGAAGTACGCCCGGCTGGCTCCGTCCTGGCCCGGCCTCCACACGGCGGACGAGCCGAACGAAGGGGTCTACATCTGATGGGCGCCGCTCTCATCCTGACCGCCGTCCTGGCCCTCGTCACCTACCTCCTGGTCCGCTCCGGCGAACTCAAGATCTGGCACGTCGTCCTCGTCGGCGTCCTCGGGATCTACCTCGACCGCATCGGCTGGGCCGACCCCGTTGTCTACGCGGTGACCTGGCTCGTCCAGGGACTCACCCACACCACCTGAGAGGCGTGATCACCGTGCCAACCCGACCAGCCACCCAGCCCGCCCGTCCCACCGCCGCCCCCGGCCGCGCCACCGCATGCCTGGCCCGGCCGGGGCCCGGCAGACCCTGGCCCTGGAGACATCCACCATGACCGCCAACACCAACCCGTACACCGACCCCACCGCACGCCGCGCCTTCCTCGACCGGGAGGCGCGGCTGCGCCAACTGCCGCCGACAGAAGGTGACTTCGTCCGCCTCGGTGAGATGCCGGACCTGGGCCGCTGGCTGGAGCAGATCCGTACCACCGGTGGCTGTGCCGAACCGGTCTACCTCGCGGGGCACACCACCATGGTCGACCCCGACACCGGCGAAGTCCTGCGCCACTACTCGACCGCCACCGAACCCGGTGGCCGGCTTGCCGTCCGCTGCCGCAACCGGCGGGCCTCCCGCTGCGCGCCCTGCTCCCGGGAGCACAGCGGCGACACCTTCCACCTGGTCCGCTCCGGCCTGGTCGGCGGCAAAGGCGTCCCGGAAACGGTACGGACGCACCCGCGGTTGTTCGTCACCCTGACCGCGCCGTCGTTCGGGCCGGTGCACCGGGCGGGCGACTGCCACCCGGCTCGGCGTCGACGGTGTGAGCACGGCGGCTGCCGAGGCTGCGGTCGAACCCACCTGGAGGCCGACCCGCTCGTCGGGCAACCGCTCTGCGCGGACTGCTACGACTACCCCAGGCACGTCCTGTGGAACGCCATGGCCCCGGCCCTGTGGAAGGCCTTCCGCGACAACCTGTACCACCACCTCGCCACCGGGGCGGGCGTCGGCCGCTCAGAGGTCCGCACCCTGGTCAGGGTATCCACCGCCAAGGTCGCCGAGTACCAGAAGCGTGGCGCCGTCCACTTCCACGCTGTCATCAGACTCGACGGCCCGGATGGTCCCACTACTCCGCCTCCGCCGTGGGCAGCAGAAGACCTCCTGCTGGAGGCCGTCCGCTCGGCGGCCGCTGCCGTGGCGCTCCCGTGTCCCGACTCGATGGCCTCCGGCGGCGGACGGCTCGGCTTCGGTGCTCAGCTGGATGTGCACCTCCTTATAAAGGGAGGTGGCGGGCACATCTCGGACGATGCAGTGGCGGCCTACGTCGCCAAGTACACGAGCAAAAGTGTGGAGGCCGCCGGCGCTGTCGATCGCCGCATCGAGTCTCTGGCAGAGATACAGGCCCTGCGCGTCAGCCCGCACGTCCGCGCCCTCATCACCACCGCCTGGCGCCTCGGCGGCCTGCCCGAACTTCAGCACCTGCGGCTTCGGGCCTGGGCCCACATGCTCGGGTACCGGGGGCACTGCCTGACCAAGACGCGGGCCTACTCCACTACATATGGGCAGCTCAGAGCCGCCCGCGTCGAACACGCCTGCGGCCTGTACGCGGACTGGGACGACGGGACCTGGCCGAAGGTGCCTGGCGCTTCGTCGGGACCGGTCACACCCCGGCCGAAGCGCTCGTCGCGGCCGGCATCGCCGAAGACCTCGCCACCAACCGGGAGATCGCCCGTGCCGAGCAGGCAGGGGAGAGACCGTGACGGCCAAGCAGACAGGGGCCAGAGCAGCGACGGGTCCTCGCGAGGCGGTACCGCCGGCTCCATCACGTCGGAAGGCGCTCCGGGCCCCGGCCATCGAGAGTGAGATCGTCATCGTGGACGACGAGGGGCACGAGGAGCCGTACGACTCGGCCAGACACTGATGATCAACAGCCCCCGCCGCGACGACGGGGGCTGTCGCCGTCAGAGCTTGCTCGCGAAGTCGTCCTCCTTGATGACCAGCCGATCGCGGTAGTCCTTGGGGATCCTGAGCTTGAGGTGCACGGTGGGCTGCCGCTGCCCCGGGACCTTCGTGCGGGTCACCTTGCAGGTCACGCCCACGCGGACCAGGTCGGCCGCCATGGCCTCCATGCCTCCGGCCTCCCAGTGCTCCCGGAAGGTCTTGCCGTTGGCGGCGTTGACCCATCGGTCCTGGGTGGACTCGGGGTCGATGGCCGCCAACTCGTCGATGAGCTGGTTCAGCGTCTCCTCGGCCTGCTCGCGGGTGAAGGTGGTGCGGGCGAATCGACCGCCGGGTTCCAAGCCCTTCATGTAGTAGGAGACGGACTCCTCCAGCTGCTTCTTCCTCTTCAGGGCCTCAGCCCCCTTGGCGTACTCCCGGACCAGGACCGGTTCGTCGCCGAGCACCTTGAGCACGTCTCGCACGAGGGCGGCGTTGACCCCGTCCGGATCGTTGACCCCGGGCCCGCCGCCCTTGCAGCCGCTGCACCGCATGTACTTGTACTGAACGCCCTTGGTCGTCGTGACCTGCACCGTGATGTTGGTGCCGCAGTCCTCGCAGACGAAGACCCCGAGGAACTTGGTGGCGCCGCCCTCCTGGCGGGCGGGCTGGTTCTTCCCCCACCTGTCGAGGTCCCTGCCGAGCTGCCCGAACTGGTCCTCCGTGAAGATCGGCTCCGCGACCCTGATCGGCTTGCCGTCCTTGCCGAGGATCAACTGCGACCTGCGGCCGACGCCGCTCTTGTCCTCTTCTACCCGGTACCCCATGAGTGCGGGGTTCCGGAGCCTCCGGAGGTGGGTCGCCGTGGTCAGCCCCTCGGAGCCCGGCACGCCTGCGCGCTTGATGATGCGCACCTGGTGCGAAGCCGAGATCTTCGACGCCCGGCGCCGACTCCAGTGCAGCACCTTGTAAGCGGTCTCATCGATGGTGAGGACGGTCTTGCCGTTCTCGTCCAGGGCCGTCTTGTAGCCGTATGCCGGTTTGCCGACGAGCCACTCCGTCTGGGTCTTGGCGTAGTCCCAGAGGCTGGTAACCCGAGTGGAGGTGTTGGCGGCCTCGATCTCCGCGATTCCGCCGATCAGGGTGATCATGACCTTGCCGACCACGGTGGTCAGGTCGATCGCGTCGTTCTTGGAGACGAGGTTCTTCCCGTACTTCAGGCACCACTCGATCATGGTGCTGAGGTCCGAGAGGCGGCGCACGAAGCGGTCCAGCTTCCAGAACAGCAGGACATCGAACTCCGGCGCCCGGTTGTTCAGCCACTCCCCGAGCTGCTTGCGCTTCCACGGCGGGACCTTCGTGGCGCTCACGTTGAGGTCGCTCGCGACCCCGACGACCCGCACGCCCATGTCTCGGGCCAGCATCCGTAGGTCCAGCTCCTGGCGTACCGGAGATGTGGTCTCGTCGGTGAGGACGCTGAGCCGGATGGAGAGGAGAGCCCGCGGAGCCTCCTCGGGCAGCTGGGCCTCCGCCCGCTTCAGCTCCTTCAGGAGCTTCAGGTCCGCCGGCGACCACTCGGCGTCCACGTCGTACTGCTGCTGTCGCTGCTGCGCCGGTACGGCGCGCTTTGCACCTCGTCCCATGTCAGGGACGCTAGCGATGGTTCTAGGTCCATGTCTATGTGGCCGCAGATGGACACCCAGATCCAGATCGGCCCCACCGGCAAGAAGATGCTCCCCCTGACGGTCGTCAACAAGTAGCGCACGTCACACCCGCGACCCCCGGCCGGACTGATTCGGCCGGGGGTCGCGGCGTGCCGGGGAGCGGCGGCTGACCAGGGGCGGAGCGAGGGGGGTGGCGGGGCGCGTACCCTTTGAGGTGACAGAGTCCGGACAGTGGCGGGAAGACGCCACGCCGGACGGGGACAACTGACTAAGGACTGAGCGACCCTGGCACGCCGTACGCCCGACGGTCCGCCGCCCGCGCCGACGGTGCAGCGGATTCGTCTCCGCTACACCAAGCGCGGCCGGCTCCGCTTCACCAGCCACCGCGACTTCCAGCGCGCCTTCGAGCGCGCCCTGCGCCGGTCCGCCGTTCCGATGGCCTATTCGGCCGGCTTCACCCCGCACCCGAAGGTCTCCTACGCGAACGCGGCCCCGACCGGGGTGGCGAGCGAGGCGGAGTACCTGGAGATCGGCCTGGCCGCTGTCCGCGACCCCGAGCAGCTGCGGGCGCAGCTGGACGAGTCGCTGCCGACGGGCCTGGACGTGATCGACGCGGTCGAGGTGCGGACGCCGAACTTCGTGGAGCGCCTGGAGGCCTCCGAGTGGCTGCTCCGGCTGGACGGTGTCGAGCCCGACGCGGCCGCCGACGCGGTCGCGCGCTTCCTCGCCGCCGAGCGGGTCGAGGTCGAGCGCCGCACCAAGAACGGCCTGCGGGTCTTCGACGCGCGGGGCGCGGTGGCGGCGCTGGAAGCCGTCCCGGCCCAGGTCGAGGCCGGTGCGGACGCCGGGGCCGGAACCGACCGCGATGTTCGGACCGGCCGTCCCTGTGCGATACTGCGCCTGGTAGTACGACACGCCACACCAGCCGTACGACCCGACGACGTATTGTCCGGTCTCCGTGTGACGGCCGACCTGGCGCCGCCGGTCCCCGCAGAGGTGACCAGGCTGGCGCAGGGGCCGCTCGACGAGGAGTCCGGCACGGTGACCGACCCGCTGGCGCTCGACCGCGCAGCGGCCCCGGTCGGCTCGGAGCCGGCAGCAGGGCCGCACGCTACCGCGTCCGCCTAGCGGGGGGAGGCCGGGCCCAGTGCCTCACTGGGCCCGACGGTCCTCCAGGGTTCCCGCGGCTCCCCAGGGGAGCGAGCGTCGTCGCAGCGCAGGCCTGCCAACCGGGGCCTGCCGACCAGGAAGGTCGGCCGGTCCGGGACCCCGTCCGGGAGCCACCCGGGGTTGGGGGACGGCGCAGCTTGGGAAAACCTCAGAAGACTGGTCAGACCAGAAGACTTTCGACACCCCGCCGTGTGCGGGGCGCCGAGCGAGACTACGAGCCCCTGTGCGGCCTCGCGTCCGCGCGGCGGCACCGTCCCAAGGGTCCGGTCCAGGCATCGTCGTGATGCCGGCCGCCCAGCGGTGCCGTGCCGTGCCCGGATGCGGAGCCCGGGGGCCTGACGGGAGATCCACCCGCATGCTCGATAACACCGATCCGCAGCAGACTGCGGCCACGGAACAGAACGAAACCGCCGCGACCGGTGGTGAGGGCGCGTCCGCCGCGCCGCCGCGCCGTCGCCGCCGCGCGGTGTCCCGCCCGGCGGGTACCCCGCAGGGTGCGGCCGCCGACGCGGCCGAGACGGTCGTGCCGGCCGAGGCCCCCGCGGCCGCCCCGGCTCCGGCCGTGGAGCCGACGGCCGAGCCGGCCGCCGAGAAGCCCGTCCGGGCCCGCCGTACCCGTAAGCGCGCCGAGGCCCCGGCCGGGGCGCCGGAGGCCACCCCGATCGTGGTGACCGCGCCGGAGGCCGTCGAGGCCCCGGTGGCCGAGGCCCCCGTGAAGGCCGCGAAGGCCTCGAAGACCACCAGGGCCGCCAAGGCCGCGAAGGCGGAGACCGCCGAGCCGACGGCCGAGCCGGCCGCCGAGAAGCCCGTCCGGGCCCGCCGTACCCGCAAGCGCGCCGAGGCGCCCGCCGGTGCCCCCGTGGCCGAGGCCGCGGCCCCCGTCGTCGAGGCGCCGGCCGTCGAGACCCCCGCCGTGGAGGCCCCCGCCGCCGAGCCGGTGGCCGAGGAGGCCCCGGCCGCTCCGGCCCGCCGCCCCCGCCGCCGTCGCGTGGTCGAGGCCGCGCCGGTCGTCGAGGCCCCGGTGGCGGAGCCCGCCGCCGAGGAGCCGCAGGCCGAGGAGCCCGCCGTCGCGGAGGAGCCCGAGGAGGAGGCCGTCGAGGCCCCCGCCGCCGCGCCGGCCGCCCGGCCCGCCGCTGCCGCCCCGGCCGCCGAGGCCGAGCCGCCCCACCGGGTGCGCCGCCGTGCGGTCCGCCCGGCCACCGCCGTCTTCCAGGCGCCGGTGTTCCAGGAGCCCGCCGCCTTCGTCGCGCCGTCCGCTCAGGCGGCACAGGCCGCGCCGTCCGCTCCGGTGGCGCAGGCCGCTCCGCAGCAGCCCGCCGCCGCCCCGGCGAAGGCCGAGGCTCCGGCCGCGGCCCCGGTGCAGGCCGGGCGCGAGGAGGAGGACGACGAGTTCGAGTACAGCGGTGTCGGCCGTCGCCGCCGGGTCCGCACCCGGGTCGAGCCGACCCGTCGCAAGTCGGGCGCCCAGGCTCCGGTGAAGGCCGCCGCGAAGGCCGCCAAGGCCGCGGCGAAGGCGCCGGTCGCGGCGCCCGTCGTCGAGGTCCCGGTCGTCGAGGCGCCCGCCGTCGAGGCCCCCGCCGCCGGTCCGGAGACCGAGGACGAGTGGGAGGACGGCCGTCCGTCGCGCCGTCGCCGCCGGGGCGGTCGCCGTCGTCGCCGCGGTGAGGCCGAGGAGTTCGAGGCCGCCGAGGCCGTCGAGACCGAGCAGTCCGTCGAGGAGTCGGCCGAGGCCGTCGCCGAGGAGGAGGGCGAGGAGGACGACGACCTGGCCGCCGGCCTGTCCTCGTCGCGCCGCCGTCGTCGCCGTCGCCGCCGCAGCGGTGAGGCCGGCGCCGTCGAGACCGCCGAGACCACCGAGGACGGCGTCCGTACGGTGGTGAAGGTGCGCGAGCCGCGCCGCCGTTCCACCGAGCCGTCGTTCGACCCGGACGAGGTGCAGTCCATCAAGGGCTCGACCCGTCTGGAGGCCAAGAAGCAGCGCCGCCGCGAGGGCCGCGAGCTGGGCCGCCGCCGGGTGCCGATCATCACCGAGGCCGAGTTCCTGGCCCGCCGCGAGTCGGTCGAGCGCGTCATGGTGGTGCGCCAGAGCGGCCAGCGGACCCAGATCGGCGTCCTCGAGGACGGCGTGCTGGTCGAGCACTACGTCAACAAGGAGCAGGCCACCTCGTACGTCGGCAACGTCTACCTGGGCAAGGTCCAGAACGTGCTGCCGTCGATGGAGGCCGCCTTCGTCGACATCGGCAAGGGCCGCAACGCGGTGCTGTACGCCGGCGAGGTCAACTTCGGCGCGCTGGGCCACGGCGGCCCGCGCCGGATCGAGTCGGTGCTGAAGTCCGGCCAGTCCGTGCTGGTCCAGGTCTCCAAGGACCCGATCGGCCACAAGGGCGCCCGCCTGACCAGCCAGATCTCGCTGCCCGGCCGCTACCTGGTGTACGTGCCCGAGGGCTCGATGACCGGCATCTCGCGCAAGCTCCCGGAGAACGAGCGCGCCCGGCTGAAGCAGATCCTCAAGAAGATCGTCCCGGACGACGCGGGCGTCATCGTGCGCACCGCCGCCGAGGGCGCCTCCGAGGAGGAGCTGACCCGCGACGTCCAGCGCCTCCAGCAGCAGTGGGAGGACATCCAGAAGAAGGCCGCGACCGGCAACGCCCCGGCGCTGCTGTACGGCGAGCCGGACATGACCGTCCGGGTCGTCCGCGACATCTTCAACGAGGACTTCACCAAGGTCATCGTCTCCGGCGACGAGGCGTGGAAGACCATCCACGAGTACGTCTCCAACGTGGCCCCGGACCTCGCCGAGCGGCTCCAGCGGTGGACCTCCGAGGTGGACGTGTTCGCCACCTACCGGATCGACGAGCAGCTGATGAAGGCGCTGGACCGCAAGGTCTGGCTGCCCAGCGGCGGTTCGCTGGTGATCGACCGCACCGAGGCGATGGTCGTCATCGACGTCAACACCGGGAAGTTCGTCGGCCAGGGCGGCAACCTGGAGGAGACGGTCACCCGGAACAACATCGAGGCGGCCGAGGAGATCGTGCGCCAGCTACGGCTGCGCGACCTCGGCGGCATCATCGTGATCGACTTCATCGACATGGTGCTGGAGTCCAACCGCGACCTGGTGCTGCGCCGCCTGCTGGAGTGCCTGGGCCGGGACCGGACCAAGCACCAGGTGGCCGAGGTCACCTCGCTGGGCCTGGTCCAGATGACCCGCAAGCGGGTCGGCCAGGGCCTGCTGGAGTCCTTCTCCGAGCCGTGCGTGCACTGCAACGGCCGCGGCGTGATCGTCCACATGGAGCAGCCGAGCGCCCACGTCCACACCCCCGTGGTGGCGGGCGAGGCCGGTGCGGGCAGCGGCAAGCGCCGTCGCCGGGGCAAGGGCGGCGCGGGCCACGAGGAGCCGCAGGCCGTCGAGGCCGCGGTGGCCGTGGTGGCCGAGCCGGTCGCGGTGGAGGCCTTCGCCGAGCCGGCCGAGCCGGTGCGCGAGGAGATCGAGGGCCAGCTGGCCCTGGAGGTCCCGGGCGTCGAGGCCCCGGCCGAGGCGGCTCCCGCCGTCACGGCCCCGGTCGTCGAGGCTCCCGTGGCGGAGGCCCCGGCCGCCGCTCCGGCGGGCCGTCCGCGCCGCCGCGCGGTGCGCAAGGCGACCGCTCCGGCGGGCTCCCCGGGCACCGCCGAGATCGTGGTGCTCCAGGCCAAGGCCGAGGCGGCGCTGGAGGCGGCCCTGGAGGCCGCCGCCCCGGCGGTCGCGGAAGCCGCGGCCGAGGTCGTCGCCGAGGCGCCGGGTGAGCCGGTCGTGGCCGCGGAGGCCGCGGTCGTCGCCGAGGCTCCGGAGGCCGTCGAGGCTCCGGAGACCGCCGAGGCCGTCGAGGCCGCCGCCGAGGCTGCGGCCGAGGAGGCGCCGGCGCCGAAGAAGCGGGCCGCCCGCAAGACCGCCGCGAAGAAGACCGCCGCCAAGAAGACCACCACGGCGGCCAAGAAGACCACCGCCCGCAAGACCGCCACCAAGCGGACGAGCGCGGCGGCCAAGAAGGCCGCGGCCGCCGAGGGTGATACGGCGTCCGAGTAGTGCCCACGCCCCGGGGCGGGAGTGATCCCGCCCCGGGCCGTACGGGCCGGTTTGCCCCCCGGGCGGCCGGTCCGTATTCTTGACCATCGGCGTGTCTACGCCATTGCTCCCGAGCACATCACCTTCCCGAGGTCACCGCGTTCGCGCGGAGGGCCGGGGAGAGGCTCCTGTGTCCGTACCCAGGTGGCTGGCGTCGGGGGTTCCGACCGAGCAAGGAAAGCAGGTACCGCATGTACGCGATCGTTCGCGCAGGCGGCCGCCAGCACAAGGTCGCCGTCGGCGACGTGCTGGAGATCGACCGTATCGAGGCCAAGCCGGGTGACTCGGTCGAGCTCTCGACCATCCTCGTCGTCGATGGTGACGCTGTCACCTCCGACCCGTGGGTCCTGGCCGGCGTGAAGGCTCACGCCGAGGTGGTCGACCAGACCAAGGGTGACAAGATCGTCATCCTGCGTTACAAGAACAAGACCGGCTACCGCCGCCGTCAGGGTCACCGTCAGCAGCACACCGCGGTGCGCATCACCAGCATCGACTCGGTCAGCAAGTAAGGGGATAGCGAAAAATGGCACACAAGAAGGGCGCAAGCTCTACTCGTAACGGCCGTGACTCGAACGCCCAGCGCCTCGGCGTGAAGCGCTTCGGTGGCCAGGTCGTCTCCGCCGGCGAGATCCTCGTCCGCCAGCGCGGCACCCACTTCCACCCGGGTGCCGGTGTCGGCCGCGGTGGCGACGACACCCTGTTCGCGCTGACCGCCGGTGCGGTGCAGTTCGGCACCCGTCGTGGCCGCAAGGTCGTCAACATCGTGGCCGTCGAGGCCTGAGTCCCCGCGGACTCCCGAGTCTGAGAAGACCCACCGGGTCGGGACAAGACTCACAGTGAAGGGTGGGCCGGAATTCTCCGGTCCACCCTTCACGCTTTACGCAGGTAGCAAGCAGACTCTCGCGCACTGGAGGCACACCCATGACCACCTTCGTGGACCGCGTCGAACTTCACGTCGCCGCGGGTAACGGGGGCCACGGCTGCGCCTCCGTGCACCGCGAGAAGTTCAAGCCGCTCGGCGGCCCGGACGGCGGCAACGGCGGGGAGGGCGGCAGCGTCATCCTCACCGTGGACTCGCAGGTCACCACCCTGCTGGAGTACCACCACTCGCCCAAGCGCAAGGCCACCAACGGCAAGCCCGGCGCGGGCGGCCACCGCACCGGCGCGGACGGCGAGGACCTCGTCCTGCTGGTGCCGGACGGCACCGTGGTGCTGGACCGCAAGGGCAACGTGCTGGCCGACCTGGTCGGGCACGGCACCAGCTTCGTCGCGGCCCAGGGCGGCCGCGGCGGCCTCGGCAACGCCGCGCTGGCCTCGGCCCGCCGCAAGGCGCCCGGCTTCGCGCTGCTCGGCGAGCCCGGCGAGGCCCGTGACATCGTCATGGAGCTCAAGTCCGTCGCCGACGTGGCCCTGGTCGGCTACCCGAGCGCCGGCAAGTCCTCGCTGATCTCGGTGCTCTCGGCCGCCAAGCCGAAGATCGCGGACTACCCGTTCACCACCCTGATCCCCAACCTGGGCGTGGTCACCGCGGGCGACACCGTCTACACCATCGCCGACGTGCCCGGCCTGATCCCGGGCGCCAGCCAGGGCCGCGGCCTGGGCCTGGAGTTCCTGCGCCACGTCGAGCGCTGTTCGGTGCTGGTGCACGTGCTGGACTGCGCCACCCTGGAGCCCGGCCGCGACCCGCTGACCGACCTGGAGACCATCGAGGCCGAGCTCGCCGAGTACGGCGGTCTGGAAGACCGTCCGCGCCTGGTCGCGCTCAACAAGGTGGACGTCCCGGACGGCCAGGACATCGCCGACCTGACCCGCGCCTCCCTGGAGGAGCGCGGCTACCGGGTGTTCGAGGTCTCCGCCGCCTCCCGCAAGGGCCTGCGCGAGCTGAGCTTCGCCGTGGCCGGGATCGTCGCCGAGGCGCGCGCCGCCAAGCCGGCCGAGGAGTCGACCCGGATCGTGCTGCGGCCCAAGGCCGTCGACGACGCCGGCTTCACCATCACCGAGGAGGACGGCGCGTACCGCATCCGCGGCATCAAGCCGGAGCGCTGGGTCCGCCAGACCGACTTCAGCAACGACGAGGCCGTCGGCTACCTCGCCGACCGGCTGGCCCGCCTCGGGATCGAGCAGGAGCTGTGGAAGATCGGGGCGCACGAGGGTGACACCGTCATCATCGGCCCCGAGGAGAACGCCGTCGTCTTCGACTGGGAGCCGACCATGGCCGCCGGTGCCGAGATGCTCGGCCGCCGTGGTGAGGACCACCGCTTCGAGACCCCGCGCCCGGCGGTCGACCGCCGTCGCGAGAAGCAGAAGGGCCGGGACGCGGCCGAGTCCGAGTTCCTCGCCTTCGAGGCGCTCTCCAGCGGCCGCCAGGCCGCCATCGAGGGCGACGACGACGAGGACTGAGGATTGAGGACTGAGGACCGCTGACCGGTCCGGTCCGGACGGCCCCCGCCACCTGTCGAGGTGGCGGGGGCCGTCCGCGTGTCCGGCGGTGACGGGGCGTCACTTGGTCCAGGAGGCCTGGAGCTTCAGCGGGTCGGCCAGGTCGGTGTAGCCGACGGCGGCCGGGGTGTTGCCGGGGGTGGAGATGATGGTGCAGCCCTTGACCTCGGCGCCCTTGGCCACGCCCTGGAACTTCGCGCCGGTGCACTTGGGCAGCGGGGTCGCGGCGGTCAGGACGTTGACGCCCTTCTTGCCCGTGGTGTCGAAGAGCACGAGCTTCGAGTCCGGGGCGGTGAAGGAGAGGCTGGCGTCCCCGAGGTTCTTGATGGTGTAGCTGACGTACATCGGGGTGCGGCCTTCCAGGCCGACGATGCTGATCTTGGCGGCGGTGAAGTCCTGCGCCGAACCGGCCTCGACGCCGGTGACGGTGACCTCCAGCTTGGTGGCGACCTTGGAGGTCTTGTCGGCGAAGTCCACGGTGGCGCTCTGGCCGACCTTCACGCTGGTGGCGGCCGCCGGGACGGCTCCGGCACCGGCCCCGCCGCCCGCCGCGCCGGCCGTGCCGGCCCCGCCCGCCGCACCGGAGGGGGCCGCGCCCGAGGGGGCCGCGGCCGAACCGCCGGCCGCGCCCCCGGCGGTGGCACCCGGGGTCGCGCCGGTCTGGGGCGCGCCGGTCTGGGCCGGGGCCGCGCCGGTGGCGCCGCCGGTACCGGCCGGGGTGTCCGGGTTGTCTGGCCCGCAGGCCGCGAGCGAGAGGGCGGTGGCCGCCGCGAGCGCGGCGACGGTCAGCTTGGTGGTGTACGAACGCATGGTGCGCATTTCTCCTGGGCGCACGGCCGCGACCGTTGCCGGCCTTTGCCCAGTGCGGCGCCGCCCGTCGTGACAGGAAGGGTCGATGACGACATGGGTACAGCGGGCAAGAAGCCGTCCCCCGATCTGGCTTGCGGTCAGGGACCATACCAGCCATCCGGCTTGGCGGGCGGCCCGTGGCGGCCCGTACCGGATCCGGTCCATCCGGTGAAACACCCCGCCGGTGACCTGCGGGGATCGCGTAGATTTCGGGGGTGACGGCCGGGCCCGGGCCCCGCCGTACCCGCACCACACCGGAAGGGCGTACAGCGAGATGAGCGAGGACCCTCTGCGGGAGGAGGTGCTGACCGCACGACGGATCGTCGTCAAGGTCGGCTCCTCGTCCCTGACCACGGCGACCGGCGGCCTGGACGCCGACCGCGTCGACGCCCTGGTGGACGCGCTCGCCAAGCTGCGCGGCCGCCCCGAGGCCCCGGAGGTCGTGCTCGTCTCCTCCGGCGCGATCGCCGCCGGGCTCGCCCCGCTCGGCCTGGACCGCCGGCCCAAGGACCTGGCCCGCCAGCAGGCCGCCGCCAGCGTCGGCCAGGGCCTGCTGGTCGCCCGCTACACCGCCTCCTTCGCCCGGTACGGCATCCGGGTCGGCCAGGTGCTGCTCACCGCCGAGGACGCCAGCCGGCGCGCCCACTACCGCAACGCGTACCGCACCCTGGACCAGCTGCTGGCGATGGGCGCGATGCCGATCGTCAACGAGAACGACACCGTCGCCACCGCCGAAATCAAGTTCGGCGACAACGACCGGCTGGCCGCCCTGGTCGCCCACCTGGTCCGGGCCGACCTGCTCGTACTGCTCTCCGACGTGGACGGCCTGTACGACGGCGACCCGTCCCGCCCCGGCACCAGCCGGATCGCCGAGGTGCGCGGCCCGCAGGACCTCGACGGCATCGAGATCGGCAGCGCCGGCAAGGCCGGCGTCGGCACCGGCGGCATGGTCACCAAGGTCGAGGCGGCCCGGATCGCCACCGGCGCCGGCATCCCGGTCGTGCTCACCGCCGCCAGCCAGGCCGCCGACGCGCTGGCCGGCCGGCCCACCGGCACGCTCTTCCTGCGCACCGGCAGCCGCACCTCCGACCGGATGCTCTGGCTGGCCCACGCGAGCAGCCCGCGCGGGGCGCTGCACCTGGACGAGGGCGCCGTCCGGGCGGTCGTCTCCGGCGGCGCCTCGCTGCTGCCCGCCGGGGTCACCAAGGTCGACGGGGAGTTCGCCGCGGGTGATCCGGTGGACCTTCTTGCCGAAAACGGCCACATCGTGGCTCGCGGACTGGTCAACTTTGATGCGAGGGAGTTGCCCCGCCTGCTCGGCCGGTCCACCCGCGACCTGGCCCAGGAGTTCGGCGCCGCGTACGAGCGCGAGGTCGTCCACCGCGACGACCTGGTCGTTCTGCGCGGCTGACCGGCCCGGTCGACCGTGCCGGGGCCTGCCCCGGCACCGGCCGCCCGGCCGATCGGCGCCGCGCGGACGGCGGGCCGCTCCGTACCGGGAGCGGCCCGGCCGCGGGCGAGGAGGGGCGCAGCCGTACCGGTCGGCCGAGGGCCGACGGGGCCGGTGGGGACGACACGACATCGCCGAACAGGAGGCCGCCGGTGGAACGCAGGCGCGAGGCAGCGCTGACCGCAGGGACCGCGGGCCGGCGGCTGACCAGCATCGACGGCGGACGCGGGGACGGCCCCGCCGAGCCGGCCGGTCCGCCGACGCAGCGGCCCGGCGGGATGCGCGGGATGCGGCCCGAACTCGACCGGGCGGCCCAGCCGCCCACCGTGCCCGAGCAGGCGCGGCTGTGGCACGTGGTGCTGAGCGTGGCCGGGCAGGTCACCCCGCTGTCCGCGCTGCGCGCCTCGCTGGAGCAGCTGGCGCACGACCACTCGTTCTTCCTGACCGCCCGCTACGCGGCCGACCACGCCGAGATCCGCTACTGGGAGCAGGCCCGGGACCTGCACGACGCGGCGGCCATCGCGCTGCGGCTGTGGGGCGAGCACAAGGTCACCTCGAACCTGCCGCCCTGGGAGATCGTCGGGCTGGAGGTGGTCGACCGGGCGACGTACCACAAGCGGGTGGCGGAGGGCTTCGGCGAGCCGCCGCCGCACCTGGGCGGCGTGCACCCGTACTGAGCGCCCGTACCGAACACCGGACCGAACGCCGGACCGAACGCCGTACCGAGCTGTCTCACCGGGCGAAATGCCGCCCGGGCGGGGCGGGCGCAGTCGCTACCCTTGGCGGCATGACCAGCGATCTCGCCACCGCCGACAGCCCCGTCCTCGCCGTAGCGCGCCGAGCCCGGGAGGCCGCCGCCGCGCTCGCCCCGCTGCCGCGCGGCGCGAAGGACGCCGCGCTGCTGGCGGTCGCGGACGCGCTGGTGGCCCGCAGCGCGGAGATCGTCGCGGCCAACGCCGAGGACGTGGAGCGGGCCCGGGCGGCTGGCACGGCCGAGTCGGTGATCGACCGGCTGACCCTGACCGACGAGCGGATCGCCGCGATCGCCTCCGACGTGCGCGACGTGGCCGGCCTGCCCGACCCGGTCGGCGAGGTGGTGCGCGGCTACACCCTGCCCAACGGCCTGGACGTGCGGCAGGTCCGGGTGCCGCTCGGCGTGGTCGGCATCATCTACGAGGCCCGCCCGAACGTCACCGCGGACGCCGCCGCGCTCTGCCTCAAGTCCGGCAACGCGGTGCTGCTGCGCGGCTCCGCCTCGGCCTACCGCTCCAACAGCGCGCTGGTCGCCGTGGTGCGCGACGCCGTCGCCGCGGCCGGGCTGCCCGCCGACGCGGTCCAGCTGGTGCCGGGGGAGAGCCGGGAGTCGGTCCGGGAGCTGATGCGCGCCCGCGGCTACGTGGACGTGCTGATCCCGCGCGGCGGCGCCTCGCTGATCCGCACCGTGGTCGAGGGCTCCACCGTCCCGGTGATCGAGACCGGCACCGGCAACTGCCACGTCTACGTGGACGCCGAGACCGACCTGGCGATGGCCGTCGGCATCCTGCTGAACTCCAAGGCGCAGCGGGTCAGCGTCTGTAACTCCGCCGAGACGCTGCTGGTCCACCAGGACGTCGCGGACGCCTTCCTGCCGCTCGCGCTGGCGGCGCTCGCCGAGGCCGGGGTCACCGTGCACGGCGACGAGGCGGTGCTGAAGGCCGCCGAGGGCGGACCGGCCACCGTGGTGCCGGCCACCGACGAGGACTGGGGCACCGAGTACCTCTCGCTGGACCTGGCCGCCGCCGTGGTGCCCTCGCTGGACGCCGCCGTCGAGCACATCCGCCGCTGGTCCTCCGGCCACACCGAGGCGATCGTCACCACCTCGCAGGCCGCCGCCCGCCGCTTCACCCGGTTGGTGGACTCCACCACGGTGGCCGTCAACGCCTCCACCCGCTTCACCGACGGCGGCGAGTTCGGCTTCGGCGCGGAGATCGGCATCTCCACCCAGAAGCTGCACGCCCGGGGCCCGATGGGCCTGCCCGAGCTGACCAGCACCAAGTACATCGTCACTGGTGACGGGCACGTGCGGGGCGAGGCCGCGCAGACCGTGGGCGGCGGGGCCGAGTAGGCGCGCGGGCCGCGGGCGGGGGCGCGGACGGCCGCCGGGCGGCGCGTGCGGGGCGTCCGTCACACGTGCGACGGACCAACTGCCGGGAGCCACAGACAAATCGTCCGGCCGGTAATACGCTGAATCCGTGGCTGAGGATGTGGGGGGCTTCCCGTACCCCGACGGCTCCGACCACGGTGGTGCGGACGACGAGTTCGCCACCGTGGTCTTCGACGAGGCCTTCGTCCGGTCCGCCGCCGTGCACGAGCCGACCGCCAAGGAGCGGCAACTCGCCGCCGCCGAGGCCCGGTTCGAGCCGGACGCCGCGGGGCCGGGCTGGGGCCGTGACGTTCCGGCCGGGGACGGGCTGCCGCTGGAGCTGCGCCCGTACCCGAGCGGACTCGACGCGGACCACCTCTACCCCGACCCCTGGTCGGGGCCGGGCCGGGCGGCCGACCGCCGGGTCCGGCGGTGGCGGCGCGGTGACGACCCGGTGCGCGTTCCCGGGCGGTACGTGGCCCAGCAGCGGTGGCACCGGCCGGTGGCCTGGGTGCTCGCCGTGATCATGGGGGTGAGCCTGGTGGCGGTCGCCGTCGCGGCGATCTACCAGGGGGTGGGCGGCCCCTCGGGCACGCCCCGGCGCCCCCAGTCCGGCAGCAGCAGCACCGGGGTGGCCCCCGGGCAGGCCCCGGCGGAGCCCCCGCTGGTGGTCACGGCGCCCGCGGGCTAGCCCGAGCGCCCGGGGGCGCACGCCCCGGGGCGGTGGTCACGGAGCGTTCCCGGGAATGTGCGCCCGGACCCTCGTGGCGGCGCTGGTGTCCGCCTACCCTGGTGGTGTGGGTGACCCGCGAGAGCCTCCTGAGGGGACGCCCGAGGGCGGTTCCGGCAACGAGGACGAATTCCGGTCCGTCGTGTTCGACGAATCGTTCGTGCGGGCTGCCCGCATCCAGGAACTCTCCGCCCGGGAGCGGCTGGCGGGCTCCTTCGGCAAGGCCACCCGGTCGCGGGTGCGGTTCGGCCCGCTGGGCACCGTCCCGCGCCAGGCGCTCATCCTGCTGCTGCTCATCCTGCTCGCCTTCGGGGCCGCGGTGTACTTCGGGGTGAGCTCGCCGAAGGGCACCGCGGTGCGGCCCGAGGGCAGCCAACTGACCGTCAGCCTGGTCGCGTTGAGCCCGGCGTCGGCCGTCCACCCGGTCGCCGACCCGGCGGACCCGTTCGCCGCGCTGCCGCTCGGGTACGGGGACGGCACGATCGGGCTGAACACCCCGACCGGCGCCGCCACCGGGAACTTCGGCCGGGTCGAGGTGGCCAAGGCGCTCGACACCGTCCAGCGTTACCTGGTCGCCTCCTCGCTCTCCCCGGCGACGCTGGTCCAGGGCGCCACCGCCGACGTACGGGTCTTCGTCACGCCCGGTGAGCAGGCGGAGTTCGACGCGAGCGTGGCGCAGCCGGTGGACGACCGCCACCACGCGGTGACCGGCTGGATGGTCCGCTTCGACCCGGCACAGGTCGCGCTGGCCTCGAACACCGTGAAGGTGGTCGGCGCGATGCGGATCGACGAGGCGGACAGCGGGACGCTGCAGATCACCACCGACCACACCTTCGTCTACGCGCTCAAGCCGGCCGGTGCCCCGGCCGGGGCACCGGTCACCCTGGAGACCGTGCGGCGGCAGCTGACCTTCGAGTTCGACCGGGTGGACCTGGCCTCGGGGCAGCTGCGGCTGGTGGACTCGGTGGTGCAGGCCGGGCCGGAGCCCTGCGGCGCCTCGATGGCGGGCTTCCTGCAGCCGGTGCTGGCCACCGCGCAGGGCACGGCGGTCACGCCGCCGGCGCCGGTCGACCCCGGCAACCACGCCCGGCCGGGCTGGCAGGTGTGCGAGGTGCTGGCGGGCGGCTGAGGCGCCCGGGCCGTGGAACGCGACGGCGGCCGGTGCCCCGGGCGGGACGCCGGCCGCCGTCGCGGCTTGCGGTCGTGGTCGGTCGCGGTGGGTCAGCTGCCGTCGCGGTCCGCGGAGCCGTTGCGGCTGCCGTTGCCGTTGCTGCTGCCGCCGCCTCCGGTGAAGGTGTCGCGGAGCTTGCCGCCGACCGTCGCGGCGCCGCCGGCCACGTCCCGCAGCAGGCCCATCAGCGGGTCCTTGCTCTCCTTGACCGAGGTCGTGTAGTGCTCGGCGGCGGCCTTCCACTGCTCGGTGACCGAGGTGTCCGGGTCGTCCGAGCGGCGCGGGTAGGCGCCGGCCATGATCGAGCGGTAGTCGTCGCTCTCCGCCCACTTCTTCAGCTGGGCGACCCGGACCACCGCGAAGGGGTGGGTCTGCGGCAGCAGCTGGAGCACCTTGAGCACGCCGTCGCGCAGATCGCCGGCCTTCTCGTACTCCTCGGCCTGCTCCAGGAAGGCGTCGACGTTCATCTCGGCCAGGTTGTGGCCGCCGGCCAGCTTCATCAGGGCCCGCATGGACGCCTGGAGGTCCTGCCCGGCGAGCAGGCCGGCCCGGTCGCTGGACAGCTCCGCCTTGCGGAACCACTCCTTGAGCGCGGTGATGATCGCGGTGATCGCCAGGTTGCCGAGCGGCACCCACGCGATCCGGGTGGCGATGTTGGTGAGGATCATCAGCATCGTCCGGTAGACGGCGTGGCCGGACATCGCGTGGCCGACCTCGTGGCCGATGACGGAGCGCAGCTCCTCCTCGTCCAGCAGCTCGACCAGGCCGCTGGTGATCACGATGACCGGGGTGTCGATGCCGATGCAGTACGCGTTGACCGTCGGGTCCTGGGAGACGTACAGGTCGGGGACCTGCTCCAGGTCGAGCACGTAGGCGGCGTCGCGCACCATGTCGTGCAGCTCCGGGAACTGGCGCTCGGAGGTCTTCACCGCGGTGGCCAGGAACATCAGCCGGATCGCCCGCTCGGAGACCAGGCCGGCGAGCTTCTTCAGGATGTCGTCGAAGCCGGTCAGCCTGCGCAGTGCGACCAGCGCCGAGCGGTCCGCCGGGTGCTCCCAGGCCCGGGTGGAGATCCCGGGGAAGCGCTCGCGGCGGCGGCTCGGCGTCTTCGAGGTCGTGTCGGTCATGGTGTGAGTACCTCCTGGTCGACGGCGGCCGCGGCCCGCTGGCCCGCCCCCCGCTGGTCTTCGCCTGCAACGACTGTCTGTGCAACGTGCGCGGTTGCGTACTCGTCCCCGGGGT
The DNA here is from genome assembly GCF_053597855.1 of Kitasatospora sp. NPDC001225. Classification (NCBI taxonomy): domain Bacteria; kingdom Bacillati; phylum Actinomycetota; class Actinomycetes; order Kitasatosporales; family Streptomycetaceae; genus Kitasatospora; species Kitasatospora sp. NPDC001225. Next base: position 5,119 of record NZ_JBSFJC010000054.1, on the reverse strand, counting down.
CAGCGTACGCGCGGTCCGCGCGGTGGGCGCCGGGGCCGTGGGCGGCTCGGCGGGCCGCCGGGGCGCGCCCGCGGGGCCGGTGGCGCGCGTCTGCGGGGCGCGTCCGCGGGGCCGGGGGGCTCCGCCGGTGTGAGGCCGGTTTACCCTGAGGCCTGGACGACCGAGACCGGACCCGGCCGCGGTACCGAGCAGTACGAGGAGCCCCCGCAGATGTCCACCGACACGCTTGTCAGCCTGGCCGCGCCCATCTCCGACGAGTCCGGCCCCGGCCTGTTCCTGCGGATCATCGTGGTCGCGTCCTTCGTGGGCATCGGCCTGCTGATCTGGATCATGGCCCGCGCCTTCAAGAACAACTAGGGCCGGTCGTTCCCCGGGGCCGTCCCAGGTCCGTTCCCGGGGGCCGTCCCCGGTCCGTTCGCCGGGGCCGTTCCGGTCCGTTCGCCGGGGCCCGGGCCCGTTCGCCGGTCGGTCCCTCGGCCCGCGCTCACGCCCGGTCAGCGGCGGTGGGCCGCCGAGCGGTTGCCGTGTAACCCCCCGTACGATGACGGGTGGGCCCTCACCCGGCCCGGAACAACCCCCAGGTCCGTTCACCGAGCCGAGAAGGTCCCGCCGACCATGAGCACTGCTGCCGCACTCCCCGTTCTGAACCTGCTCGCCGAGGGCGAGGGGGGCAACCACGACAGTCTGAACCCGGCCCTGACCGGTGGCGCCGCACTGGTCATCCTGCTGGTCCTGCTCTTCATCACCACCCGCTTCAACCGGGACCGCTGAGCCGGGGCCTGGGGCCGCTCGGGGAGCGTCCGGCCACCGGCCGGACGCTCCCTCACGCGTCTGCGGAGAACCCCCACCCGGCCGTTCCCGCACCGTAACGCGTGTCGCGTAAGGTGTGGCGGCATGGGAGAGCAGGCCGGGAATCCCGGCGGACCGGAACCGGTGAAGAAGCGCCTCGGCGTGATGGGCGGCACCTTCGACCCGATCCACCACGGCCACCTCGTCGCCGCCAGTGAGGTCGCGAGCGCGTTCCACCTGGACGAAGTGATCTTCGTGCCGACCGGGCAGCCGTGGCAGAAGAGCGACCGGCACGTCACCCCGGCCGAGGACCGCTACCTGATGACGGTCATCGCCACCGCCGAGAACCCGCAGTTCTCGGTCAGCCGGATCGACATCGACCGCGAGGGCCCGACGTACACCGTCGACACCCTGCGCGACCTGCACGCCCTGCACCCGGACGCCGACCTCTTCTTCATCACCGGCGCCGACGCGCTCGCCCAGATCCTGTCCTGGCGCGACTCCGACGAGCTCTTCTCGCTGGCCCACTTCATCGGATGCACCCGCCCGGGGCACACTCTGTCGGACGCCGGGCTTCCGGTGGGCGGGGTCTCCCTGGTGGAGGTCCCGGCGCTGGCCATCTCCTCCACGGACTGCCGCAACCGGGTCGCCAAGGGCGAACCGGTCTGGTACCTCGTCCCGGACGGCGTGGTCCGCTACATCGACAAGCGGGCGCTGTACGCGCCGCGCGGGGACTGATCCGGGAGCGGTGCATGACTGATCGCAGCGACGGCCGGCGGCCGGAGGACTGGTCCACCGGGCAGTACCAGCAGCCGTACCAGGGCTACCAGCAGCCGCAGGACCCGCAGCAGCAGCAGCCACAGCAGCAGCCGCAGGCGCAGTCGTACGAGCAGCAGCAGTACGAGCAGCAGTACGACCAGTACGGGCAGCCGGTGTACGGGCAGGGCGCGTACGGCTACCAGCAGCAGGGCTACCAGGGGTACGACGGGTACCAGCAGGGCGGGCAGTTCCCGCAGCAACAGCCGTACGAGCAGCAGCAGTACGACCAGCAGTACGACCAGTACGGGCAGCCGGTGTACGGGCAGGGCACGTACGTCTACCAGCAGCAGGGCTACCAGGGGTACCAGGAGCAGCCGTACCAGGCGGCCGCCCCGGTCGTGACCGAACCGCAGGCGCCGTCGCAGGCGCCGTCGCAGGCGCAGGAACTGGTGCAGGCCGAGCCGGCCGCGGCCGCGGCGGTCGCACCGGCGCGTCCGCGGGTGCCCCGGCCGGCCGCCGAGCCGGTGCCGGCCAAGGCCGAGCCGCCGTCCGAGCAGGTCGCCGGGGCGCGGGCCGGGAAGGCGGGGAAGGCCGGGAAGGGCGGGAAGGGCGGCGGCAAGGCGCCCGACGACAGCTACACCACGGGGGAGTTCACCTTCGTCGACGAGGAGGCGGAGGAGACCGAGGACGTCATCGACTGGCTGAAGTTCGCCGAGTCCCGCAGCGAGGTGCGCGCCGAGCGCCGCCGCAAGCTGCGCAACCGGCTGATCGGCCTCGGTGCGGTGGTGGCGCTGGCCGCCGCCGGCGTCGGCGGGTACCTCTTCCTCACCGGCGGCAAGCCGACCGCGGCGGCCGCCGCCGGCGGGCGCCAGGTCAACGTCGTCCACCTGCGCGACCTCCAGGGCAAGGTGTCCAGCGCGCTGCTGGTCAACGACGCCTCCGGGAAGAAGGGCACGGTGCTGCTGCTGCCCGACACCCTGCGGCTGCCCGGCCCGGGGGACCCGCCGGTCACCACGGTCGGCCAGTCCATGGACGGCATCGGCGCCTCGGCGACCCGCGACGGCCTGTCCACCGTGCTCGGCGCCCCGGTGGCCGGCACCTGGCGGCTGGACACCCCGTACCTGGAACTGCTGGTCTCCCAGCTCGGCGGCGTCCGGGTGGACACCAACGCCGAGACCCACGAGGGCGGCAAGCCGGACGGCAAGCTGCTGTCCGCGGCGGGCAAGAACACCATGCTCAGCGGGAAGGCCGCGGTCGCCTACGCCACCCTGCAGAACCCCGGCGAGAACCGGGACGCCCAGCTGGCCCGGTTCGGGCAGGTCATGGACGCGCTGGTGCGCGCCATGCCGACCGAGTTCAAGGACGCCAAGGACGACGTGCACCGGATGAACGCGGTGCTCGACCCCTCGCTGCCCGAGGACGCCCTCGCCGGGGTGCTCGTCCAGCTCTCCCAGCAGGCGAAGGACGGCCACTTCGGCACCGCCGCGCTGACCGTCAAGCCGGACGGCAGCCTGGACGAGGCGACCGCGGGCAAGCAGGTCAAGGACGTGCTGGGCGGCACCGTGAAGTCCGCGGCCGCCGGCGACGCCCCGGTCCGGGTCGCGGTCCAGGACTCCAGCGGCAACGACGCGGCGGCGGCCGCCGTACAGGTCCAGATCGTCAACTCCGGTCTGACCTTCATCCCGGGCGGGGCCAAGGGCGCCCCGCAGGCCACCAGTGAGATCCGCTACACCGACGACGCCCGGCAGGGCGCGGCGAAGTCGCTGGCGACCAGCCTCGGGCTGCCGGACACGGTGGTGAAGAAGGTGACCGGCGACACCCAGAACGCGGACCTGCTGGTGGTGCTCGGCAAGGACTACCAGCCGCCGAAGACCCAGTAGGGCGGTGGCCCGGGCCCGGCGGGGGTCCGGGCCTGGTGGCGGCGGGGGCGGTGGCCCGGTATTGGCTTGGGGGCCCGGGGCTCGGGGGCCTGGAAAAACGGTTCCGGGCCCGCCCGGGCGGCGTGAGATCCTGGAAGGCGACCCCGGCCGAGCGCCGGGGCGCCCCCCAAGCCGCCGAGCCGGAAGAACACCGTGACCGTTACCGACCACAGCCAGCAGCTCATCACCGTCGCCGCGCAGGCGGCGGCCGACAAGCTCGCGCACAACATCATCGCCTTCGACGTCAGCGAGGTGCTGTCGATCACCGACGCCTTCCTGATCGCCTCCGCGAACAACGACCGCCAGGTCCGCTCGATCGCCGAGGAGATCGAGGACCAGCTGCGCGAGCAGCTGGACATCAAGCCGGTGCGCCGCGAGGGCGAGCGCGACGGCCGCTGGATCCTGCTCGACTACCTGGACATCGTCGTGCACGTCCAGCACGCCGAGGAGCGCTCCTTCTACTCGCTGGACCGGCTCTGGAAGGACTGCCCCGAGCTCCCGCTGCCCGAGGACGCCCTGGCCTCGCGCAACCGTCCGGACGCGTTCACCGACGAGGCCGGCAACGTCGTCGCCCCCGCCGACGACTTCGGCAAGCCCGAGGACCTGCACTGAGCCGGGGCCCGCGCGGCCCGCGCATCGTCTTCTGGCGGCACGGCCAGACCTCCTGGAACCTCGAATCGCGCTTCCAGGGCACCACGGACATCGAGCTGACCGGCCAGGGCGTCCAGCAGGCCCAGCGGGCGGCCCGGCTGCTCTCCGGGCTCCGTCCCGACCTGCTGATCTCCTCGGACCTCCAGCGGGCCCGGCGCACCGCCGCGGAGCTGGCCGAGGTCACCGGGCTCGACGTGCAGCACCACGAGGGCCTGCGGGAGACCTTCGCGGGCTCCTGGCAGGGCCTGACCAACGCCGAGATCCGCGAGCGCTTCCCGGAGGAGTACGAGGCCTGGGCGGCCGGTGAGCCGGTGCGGCGGGGCGGTGACGGCGAGCTGGCCACCGAGGTCGCCGACCGCTCGGTGCCGGTGGTCCTGGACGCCGTCGGCAAGCTCCCCGAGGACGGCACGCTGGTGGTGGTCAGCCACGGCGGGACGATCCGCACCATGCTCGGGCGGCTGCTCGACATGGAGCCGGACCAGTGGGAGCGCTTCGGCGGACTGTCCAACTGCTGCTGGTCGGTGCTCGGCCAGGGCACGCGCGGCTGGCGCCTGCTGGAGCACAACGCGGGCACCCTCCCGCAGCCGGTCATCGGCGACGACACCTGAGCCGAGCCGTACCGGCTCGGGCGGCACCGGGTGCCGGGGGCCCTCACGGGGCCCTCGGCGGGGGTCCGGAGGGAGCGGATTTCGCAGTTCCGGCCCTGACCAGCTAGAGTCTTCCTCGTTCGCAGGGAAGGAACGCGGCCCGGAAGGGAAGCGGGAGATCCGGTGAGTGCGGGGCTATAGCTCAGTTGGTAGAGCGCTTGCATGGCATGCAAGAGGTCTGGGGTTCAATTCCCCATAGCTCCACTCCGCATCGGCGGTCGTGGTCAGCCAGGGTCGCCCGTGTCGCGGGGCTATAGCTCAGTTGGTAGAGCGCTTGCATGGCATGCAAGAGGTCTGGGGTTCAATTCCCCATAGCTCCACAGTAGTTCGGAAGGCCGTCACCCAAGGGGTGGC